>DATFCF010000514.1:0-2667 GCA_035253445.1 Mycobacterium sp. | reverse complement strand
CCGCAGACCTTGATCTGAAGATCGAACGCTTCGGTCCAGAAATAGTGGTCAGGTTCGGCTATCGGCGCTTCGTCACCATGGAGCAGTGCCAACGCTGCCGATCGTGCCTGGCGAACTGCGTTGTTCCAGTGTGGGAGCCGTGCCACGTTTCCGGACGGATCCTTGATCGCCGCCACGTCGCCTGCTGCGACGATATCGTTCGCCGCGATGCATCGCTGGTCGACCACCAAGGGTCCTTCGTTGCGGAAGGAACTGCCCGCGAGCCATTCGGTGTTTGGGATGTCCCCGACTGCGGAGACGACGACGTCTGCATTCACGGTGTGGTCTCCGTAGTGCACCCCGTCGATCACGTCGGTACCGATCAATTCGACACCGTCGGGTGCCTGGAGGAACCGAACTCCTGCAGCCTTGGCCCGATCGACGACCACAGTCGACAGGAAATCGCCGAGGAGACGTCGTAATGGCGGATCCCGGTCGATCACCGTCACATCTAGTCCGAGCTTGACGCATGTCGAGGCGATCTCCATCCCGAGGAAGCCCGCGCCGACCACGGCAACCGACCTCGCAGTACGAAGCCGGGGGCTGAGCCTCCGGACGTCGTCCATGTCGCGGATCACGTGTTCGCCGCGCTGTCCCGGGCGTGAGAGGCGGCGCGCGCGGGCCCCCGAGGCGACGATCAGCCCGTCGTATGCCACTGTCTCACCGCTGAGAAGGTGGATGACCCGGTTTCGATCATCAAGTCCGATTGCTCGTTGGTCGAGGCGGATCTCGAAATCGTCACTCGACATCGGCAGCGCGCAGGTGTCGTGTCCTGCGACCCCGGCGAGAATGGCTTTCGACAACGGCACCCGCGAGTAGGGCGCGCACGCTTCCGCCGACAACATCGTGATGTCCCCGCCGAAGCCTTCGGCGCGCAGTATCTGCGCCGAAGTCAGCGCGGCGATCGAGCCGCCGACGATGACGATGTTGCGGCGATCCGAGCGCGGCATCAGGCGTCCCCGACCACGCGTAGCGCGGCGACCGGGCAGACCCTGGCGCCGGCTTCGGCTGCTTTGGTCAGGTCCTCGGGTAGCGGGTCGGCCAGGATCTCGAGTTCACCGTCGTCGTCGAGTTTGTAAACAGCGGGAGCAACCTGCTCGCATGTCCCGTGCCCCTCGCAGCGGTCCCGGTCCAGTTCGATGTGGTTCATGTTATTCCTATGAAGATCGTCAGTGAGCGAAAGTTGAACTAGGCGGTCGTCAGGGACAGCGGGAGGCGTCTGATTCCAGCGAATCCAGGTACGTGGCTTTGCCTTTCGACGGGACCGGCAAGTTCGATCGAGTCGACCCTCTGCAACAGCGCGGTGATCAGCGCCCTGGCCTCCAATCGCGCGAGGCCCTGTCCTGCGCACCCGTGGGTCCCGTATCCGAGGGTGAGGTGATCCACCGGATTCCGGTGGATGTCGAAGGTGTCGGGATCGTCGTAGTGCCGTGGATCGCGGTTGGCCGCAGCATTGCACAGGAGGATGCGTTTACCCTCCGGGATCGTATGCCCACCGAGCTCGACCTGACGGGTGGTGACCCGGTACGACAACTGGACGGGCGTGCCCAGTCGCAGCGTTTCCTCGAAGCCGCTACCGATAAGAGTCGGGTCCTCCTTCAGCGCTGCCCACGCCGAAGGGTTCTCGGCGAGATTCGTCAGATAGAAGCCGAGGGAGTGCACTGTGGTGTCCATGCCGGCGATGAGATACGCGCTCATCAGCGGTATCGCGTGCTCCTCGCCGATCACACCCGCGTCGACAGCGTCCAGGATCGCTGTTCCCCAGCTTCCCGGCGCAAGGACATCCCGGCTCGTCACACTCCCCATGTAGGCCACGAACTCTTCGATCGCCGGCATCAGTGCCAGGAGGCGGTCGTCGTACGGACCGAAGGTCGTGAAGAATGCTTCGGCTCCCGGAAGCAGTATCTCGCGTCCTTCCACGGGAAGACCGATGAGGTCGGCGACGATGTCGACGGGAAGCCGCTTGCACAGGCTCTCCATACCCTCCAGCGAACCGGCTGCGACCGCTTCCGCGACAAGCTCATCGGCACGGTCCACGATGGGAGCGTTGAGCTTTCGGAGCGCCCGCGGAGCGAGCTTGTCGCTCAGCACGCCGCGCAGGGTGTCGTGCAGCGGCGGATCCGTCGTCAGCGGGGTCTCGCCCAGCATTGCACTCATCTCGTCACTGAAGACCGTTCCCTTGGCGGAGGTGAAGGTCTGCCAGTCGGTGAGAACCTCCCGCACCTCGTCGTAACGAGTGACGATCCAGGTGTCCCATCTCGACAGGAAGACGACACTGCCGAGCTCACGGATCTCGGCCCACACGGGGGCGGGGTCGCGCATCGCGTCTTCGCTGAAGATGTCGATATCAGTTTGCGGCAGATCGGACAGCATCATGTATGGCTCCTGAATGCAAGGAATGTCACCGCTGTGGTCGGGTCAACAGGAGAACCTCCACGACCGCGGTTGGTGGAGACCAGCGTGCAATATGCGCCAGCTCACATTGCGCACCTTTCCGCTCAGCGGGAAGGTTTATCAGAGACTCTGTTACCCGGCGCGCGTCCGACCGACTCCGAAATCCCTCCCGTACCGGGGGTCCGGGACGCTTGGGCCCCGGTCAGTTGCGCACTGATGGCCACGGAGCCTCTC
>DATFCF010000513.1:0-2473 GCA_035253445.1 Mycobacterium sp. | reverse complement strand
AGAACCTCGACGGCATGCAGGCCGAAATCGAGAGCCTGGGCCTGGATACCGAGTGGCAGCGTACGGGCATGCTGGCGGTTGCCACCGAACCACATCAGGTCGACTGGCTGCAGGAGGCCGCCGCGGACGGTGAGGGGCGGCTGCTCGGTCTGCGGGAAGTTCGCGATGAGGTTCATTCTCCGACGTACCTCGCAGGCCTTCTCAACACGGACACGACCGCGATCGTCCACCCCGCCAAGCTGGCGTTCGAGCTTGCCCGCGCCTGTGGGGAGGCCGGCGTGCACATCTACGAGCACACGAAGGCGGCAGGACTGGATTCCGCCGGAGCCGCCCTGCGCGTCCACACCGACGCGGCGATCATTACGTGTCGACGCGCGGTGCTGGCGACCAACGTCTTCGACAGCCTGCTGCGCCGAAACCGGCTCCACACGGTGCCCGTCTACGACTATGTGCTGGCCACCGAGCCGCTGACCGACGCCCAGCTGGACCGCATCGGTTGGCGGGGCAGGCAGGGAATCGGCGACTGCGCCAACCAGTTTCACTACTACCGCCTGACGATGGACAACCGCATC
The DNA here is from genome assembly GCA_035253445.1 of Mycobacterium sp. Taxonomy (GTDB): domain Bacteria; phylum Actinomycetota; class Actinomycetes; order Mycobacteriales; family Mycobacteriaceae; genus Mycobacterium. The sequence goes on along the minus strand of DATFCF010000513.1, from coordinate 1,901 downwards.
GTGTGGGGAGGTTACGACGCCGTCTACCACTTCGGGCGCCGGGTAAAGTCCTCCTACGAGGACAGGCCGACCACGTATCGACGGCTGGCAGCGCACTTCTTCGTCACCTTCCCGCAACTCGACGACGTCCGGTTTTCTCACCGGTGGGCCGGTGCTATCGACACCAACACCCGGTTCTGCGCGCATTGGGGATTAGCTCGCGAAGGCCGGGTTGCCTACTCCAACGGGTTCACCGGACTCGGTGTCGGGGCGGCCAGGTTCGCCGCGGACGTGTGCCTGGATCTCCTGGAGGGCAGGCCTACACCACGCACCGAGCTGGAAATGGTGCGCAGGCGACCGTTGCCGTTTCCGCCGGAACCGCTGGCCAGCATCGGTATCCAGGCGACGAGGTGGTCGCTGGATCGGGCCGACCACGCGGCAGGTCGACGCAACCTCCTGTTGCGCACGCTCGATTCACTGGGCCTCGGATTCGATTCCTGAGGCGTATCACCAACGGGGACAGCCGAAGTCAGCCGTGCTCGCTCTTGCGAATGCAGCTGTAGTACCACCAGGGCCGGGCCGGCGCGCCATTGGCGTGGTCGACGGCGGCGACGAACGTGTCGAGCAGGCACGGGTCATGTCGTCGACCGTCGAGGTCACACAGCCGGCGATACAGCTGCTCGGCGGTCTGCCCGCGCAGGTCGTCGGGCCGCTCGATACCGAGGCGCATCAGCGTCTTGGCGATGGCCGGACCGATATTGGGTAGGGCTCGAAGCTCGCTTTCGGTCATGTCTTATTGGTACCGAACGGATTCGGCTCGGTCTTGAACGAATCGGACACCGCGACGTGTCCGCCGGCTCGACTGCTCGACCACAATATGGGGGCCGCCTCGGGAGGCCGGTAGTCCCATCCCGGCTCGCCAATCGCAATTCCTGAAATCCATCATGCTGAAATCTTGAATAATTGACGTGGTGGCAGCAAATTCCAGCGGATCGCCAACGCGCGAAGAATGTTCGATCCCTACCTGCTCCACTCGGGCAATGGGTTGACGATTCCGTAACTGAGCGACGGACTCCCTTGGGCCCGAACAAGAATCGGCCATCAACCGTTCGTCAGACGTTTGAATTGCGGGGAGGAGAACGCCATACACGCACCTGCGCGGTCAGTAGGCTCGGCTGCATCCAGTTCTACCTTCGAGAAAGGGGTAACCACCATGGGAGACACACTCACCGAGGGACAGAAACTTGAGAAAGGGTCATCGCTGACCTCCAGCAACGGCGCGTACACATTGACGCTGCAGCAGGACGGCAATCTGGTGCTGGCAGCGCGCGGGCAGGCGGTGTGGGCGACGAACACCGAGGGCCAAGATGTGGTGCGCGCCGAGGTGCAGACCGACGGCAACTTCGTGCTCTACACATCGGATAAGCCGGTGTGGCACACCGACACCAAGGGCAAGAAGCAAGTCAAGCTCGTCCTGCAGGATGATCGCAACCTGGTGCTGTACGCGGCGAACGGGCCAGCTTGGTCGACCAAGACCGACACCATGGAGGCGCCACCAGCCGAGCCCGAAGCCGCGGCGCCCGAAGTCGCCCCCGCGGCGACCGAGGAACCGGTAGCGGCTCCGGCGCCCGAACCGGAAGCGGCTGCCGCTCCACCGCCTCCACCGCCTCCACCGCCCGCTCCGCGGACCTACACGGTGGTCTCGGGCGACACTCTGTGGGCCATCGCCGAGCGCTTCTATGGTGACGGCAGCAAGTATCAGCGGATCGCCGATGCCAGCGGGGTTGCGAATCCCGATCTGATCCATCCTGGTCAGGTGCTGACAATTCCCGACTGAACGCAGCGGTGGCCCGGGCTGAAAGGCTCGGGCCATCATTGATTTACGGTGCCCTGTTCGGGTTGCCGTACGGACCCTCTGGCGA
>DATFCF010000512.1:0-3564 GCA_035253445.1 Mycobacterium sp. | reverse complement strand
CTTCGGCAGAAAGTCGACCACGTATTCGGCGCCGCGATACAGCTCGGTATGGCCCCGCTGGCGCCCAAAGCCGCGCACCTCGGTCACGGTCATGCCCACGATCCCCGCATCCGCCAATGCCTCTCGCACTTCTTCGACTTTGAACGGCTTGACGATGGCAGTGATCAATTTCATGAGGGCTTCCAGGCACTTGAGCACCCGTGCGCGCCCGCGAGCAAGCACCGGTAGCGCCTGGAGTGTAGCAGGCGAGGTCTGTCCGAACCCTCAGATACGCCCTGAAGCCCTTGCGGGATTGAGCAGTGCATCACGCTTGTATGGGCGAGCAAAAAGAAAACGGGCGCCGCAGCGCCCGTTCTCGAGACAACAAGTCGAACCGCGATCAGATGTGGTAACCGCGTTCGCCGTGCTCGGCCGTGTCCAGGCCTTCGCGCTCCGCCTCTTCGGTCGGACGCAGACCCACGACCACATCGACGATCTTGTAGGAGATGAGCGAAACGACGCCGGACCACACCACCGTGGTCGCCACGGCCCACAACTGCGACATCACCTGCTTGCCCGTACCAGCGAACTCCACCGCGCCGGTCACGTAGTTGATGACGCCGGCGCCACCCAGGGCCGGGTTGACGAACACGCCCGTCAGGATCGCGCCCAGGATGCCACCGACGCAGTGCACGCCGAAGACGTCCAGGGAGTCATCGTATCCGAGCCAGCTCTTGAGCTTCGTGACCGAGAAGAGGCACACGATGCCTGCCAGGAGGCCGATGATCAGCGCGCCCATCACACCCACCCAGCCACAGGCCGGCGTGATTGCCACGAGGCCGGCGACCGCACCGGATGCAGCACCCAGCATCGTCGGGGTCTTGCGGAAGATCCACTCACCGAAGCTCCAGGAGATCACCGCAGCGGCGGTGGCCAGGAAGGTGTTCAGGAAGACCTGACTGGCGAACGCGTTCGACTCGAGGTTCGAACCGACGTTGAAGCCGAACCAACCCACCCACAGCAGGGCGGCTCCGACCATGACCAGCGGGAGGTTGTGCGGCGGCATGGCTGTCTGCCCGTAGCCGATGCGCTTACCGACCAGCAAGCAGCCCACGAGGCCGGCGATACCGGCGTTGATGTGCACCACTGTGCCGCCTGCGAAGTCCAGCGCGCCCTTGCCGAACAGGAAGCCGGAGTGAGACACGGCGACCGCTTCGTTTTCGGCCGTGAACGCATCCGGACCATCCCAGTACCACACCATGTGCGCGATCGGCAGGTACGCGAAGGTGAACCACAGCACCATGAACAACATCACCGCGGAGAACTTCATACGCTCGGCAAATGCACCGACGATCAAGCACGGCGTGATTGCAGCGAACGTCATCTGGAAGGCGACGTAGACAAACTCCGGAATGTAGATGCCCTTGCTGAAGGTGGCTGCCAGCGTGGTGGAGTCCACGCCCTTGAGGAACAGCTTGCTCAGCCCGCCGAAGAAGGCGTTGTCACCGTAGGTGAAGGCAACGCTGTACCCGTAGATGCACCAGAGCACCGCGAGCAGGCTGAAGGTCACGAACACCTGCATCGACACGGACAACACGTTCTTGGAACGCACCATGCCGCCGTAGAACAGTGCCAGTCCCGGTACTGCCATCAGGATGACGAGCAATGTGGAAGTCATCATCCATGAAATGTCGCCCTTGTCCGGCGTGGGCGGCGCTGCGTCTTGTCCGAACACCAACATCGGAGCGAGTAATGCCAGGAGCGCTGGCACTATTGCCCACTTGGTTTTGAGCGTAGTGCTCGTGGCCAGGTTGCATTTCACTTTCATTCTCCTGCTAAGGCTGCCTCTAAAGAATTGCGGGCCCGGGTGCCCGACATCACTCACACCGCCTCGACACCCGTTTCGCCCGTGCGAATGCGAACCGCCTGTTCGAGGTCAATTACGAAAATCTTGCCGTCGCCGATCTTGCCGGTGCGGGCCACGTTGGTGATGGCTTCGACGACTTGCTCGGCGATGGAGTCGTCCACCGCCAGTTCGATCTTGGTCTTGGGCAGAAAGTCGACCCGGTATTCGGCGCCGCGATACAGCTCGGTATGGCCGCGTTGGCGTCCGAAGCCCTGGACTTCGGTCACTGTGATTCCCTGTACGCCAATGTCCGCCACTGCCTGGCGAACATCATCGAGCTTGAATGGCTTGATGATTGCGGAGATCAACTTCATTTCGCTTTCAGCTCCGAGGCCAGCTCCGAGGAAGTGAGTCGCGCCGTGCCGAGTGAATCGTTATCTGCTCAAGCGACGCCGGAACCGAAATGCATCTTCTATGCCACGGTTTTGGCACATAAATGCGCTGCTCTGCGCGGAGAACACTGTGGCGATTGCACTATCAGAGTGCAGGTCGCCTTTTCGGCGCTCTGCGTTTGAGCAGCGGCGGGCGCTTATGCCCGCGAATGGCGCGGCTCGGATCGAGAAACGGCCGATTCGCGTATCAATCTGGAGACGCATGGGCGCGAGGCAGACAGCCGCGCGCTTGTCAGCCCGGGGAGCGCCTGACTACAGTGCCGCCCCACCGACCGAGGACCACCATGGACGCTAAATGGCTGGATGACCTGGCGCGCCGCCTCGCGGCGTCCGTGCCGGAGGGGATCACGACCCTGCGGCGCGATCTCGAAGAGAATTTCCGCGCCGTGTTGCAGTCTGGCCTGGCCCGCCTGGATCTGGTGACGCGGCAGGAGTTCGACGTACAGGCCGCCGTATTGCGGCGCACTCGTGAGAAGCTGGAACTCCTCGAGGCCCGGTTGGCGGCCTTGGAGCCAGCGCCGAACAACGCTGCGGATTTGCAGACGCGGCAAGGGCCGCCGAACTAAGTCACGGTCAAAAGCGCGTCACGGACAGCACGCGCGTGAGGGAGCCAAGGAATGGCAATGGCAACGGTGTTGAGCCGCGCTCAGTGCGGCATGGATGCAATCGAAGTTCGCGTCGAAGTCGACCTCGGCGGGGGTCTACCTACCTTCACGATCGTGGGACTGCCCGAGACGGTGGTGAAGGAAAGCAGGGATCGCGTGCGCGCCGCCATCGTCAATTCCCAGTTCGAGATGCCTGCCGGCCGAATCACGGTCAGCCTCGCTCCTGCCGATCTGCCGAAAGAAGGTGGCCGCTTCGATCTGCCCATCGCGCTTGGCATCTTGATCGCCGCCGGGCAACTTTCCGGTGATTCGCTCGCCGACTGCGAGCTCTATGGCGAACTGTCGCTCAGTGGTGAGCTACGCCCGATCAAGGGCATCCTGGTCGCGGCCATTGCGGCAACCGCTGCCAAGCGCAAGTTGATCGTGCCGGTGGCCAACCTGGACGAGGCGGCCCTCATCAGTGGCTGCGACGTTGCTGCTGCCAAGCACTTGTTGGACGTGGCTGCGCACGCGGCAGGGAATCGACTGCTCGAATTCGTACAGGGGCAAGCGCCATCGCGCACCGTCCGGACGAACGCGGACTTGCGTGACGTGCTGGGTCAACCGCACGCCAAGCGTGCGCTCGAGATTGCAGCAGCGGGTGGGCACAGTCTCCTGTTCGTCGGTCCTCCCGGCACTGGCA
>DATFCF010000511.1:0-2049 GCA_035253445.1 Mycobacterium sp. | reverse complement strand
TGCCCAGGTGGATGGCCCCGACGAGGAATCTGGTTACCAGTCCTACGGCATCGTGCAGGCGGGGTCGTCGATCACCGATCTGGCCGGCTACCGCGGCAAGAAGATCTGCTTCGTCGACCCGAGCTCGACGTCCGGCTACCTCTACCCGACTGCGGGATTGTTGGAGGCCGGCATCAATCCCACCAAGGACATCGAACCGATCTTCGCCGGCGGCCACGACGCATCCGTGCTTGCCGTCAAGAGCGGGCAGTGCGACGCCGGCTTCCCCTACGACTCCATGGTCGACTCGCAGCTGATCGAGAAGGGCTCCCTGCAACCAGGGGAGATCGCCACGCTGTGGAAGTCGGAAAAGACCCCGGCTCACCGTTCGCCATCGCCGACGACCTCGACCCCCGAGCTGAAGGACACCCTCGCCAGGCTGATCGCCGAGCAGGCCAATGTCGACGATCTCAAAGCCAACGGGTTCTGCTCGGGCGACTGCAAGCTCGGCGACGGAGCTGCGTTGCTTCGGCTGGGCTGACTGCGGATCGCCGGGCGGACTGCCGTCACGTGGGTTCAACCGCCTTCCACGTCGCAGTCCGCCGTCGATGCTTCTAGTGTTGTTTGCCCGGTGAACCGCCGCGTTGCAGTAGACAAGGCCGCTTCGGCGTCGGTGACCATTTCGGCCATGATGTCCGCGGCGGGGCGGATATCGTGGATCAACCCAACGGACTGACCCGCGAACGGCACGTCGTCGTGCCCGCCGTTCTCGCGTAAGGCCGCGAGGAGCCTTGGCAGTACCTTTGAAGGATCGACACCTTCGGGGTCGTCGCGCAATTGCTCTACAAGCGGAGTTACCAGCGTCCTGGGCTCGGCGCGAACGCCGGGACGACTATAGGGCGGCATCACTCGGTCGCTGTTGATCATCTTCACCGCATCCACTGCGTCGGCGGCGACAATCCGCTGCTTCCAGCTTTGCGCGATGCCCATCTCCACACTCGCCAACAGCCGGGTGCCGATCGACACGCCCTGCGCGCCGAGAGACAACACTGCTGCCAGACCGCGCCCGTCGGCGATACCACCGGCTGCGACGACCGGGATATCGCCGGCAATGTCGGCAACCTGCGGCACCAGCACCATCGTGCTCACCCAGCCGCCGTTGCCGCCCGCCTCGCCGCCCTGCGCCACGATCACGTCAGCACCAGCGGACACCGCCTGCTCAGCCTGACTTCGATCCATCACCTGCTGGATCCACAGGATGCCAGCGTCGTGCGCCCGCTCGATGAGGTCGGCCGGGACACCAATATGGAAGGAGATCGCTGCCGGGCGCAGTGCGAGCGTGGCTTCGAACGCCTCCATGTCGAGCGGGCGCAGCGTGTGGTTGACAGCGAAGGGTCGCTCGGTCAACTCGCACAAGCGACGCCACTGCTCCCGCAGATCCTCCAAAGGTCGCGCGGCGGTACCGAGGCTCCCCAACCCTCCGGCCTCGCATACTGCCGCAGCGAGCTCGACCGCCTCCCACGGGCCAAACGGCGCACCGATGATCGGCAGCTCGATGCCCAACACATCGCACAGGCGGGTTCTCAACATCAGGGTCTCCTCCCGATCTTGGCGAGCGGGACCGATTCCGCACACTCAGTACGCGGCCACCGTTGAAGGGGAAGGTAACTGGAATCAGGCACAAGCGACGGCACCCAGTGGGGCGCACTGATCACTTGGGTGAACCCGCGTTTGTGGCTACAGGTTGGTCGGTTTCTGTCAGGGGTCGAACGTATGATCGATCCATGTCGACGTCGGTGAGCTCGGTGATCTCCGAGGAGGAGATCGTCGACGAGCTGCGCGCCGCGTGGGCCGAGGTATCCCGGGGCTATGCCCGGTGCTGGGCAGCGATGGCCGAGGTGGCCCGGCGCACAACCAGCGGGTGGGAGAGCGCGGAGATCGCGGCGGCGTTGACGTTCACTACCCGCCGAGCCGACTACGAGCTGGGCTGCGCCCAGGTGCTCGTCGATCAGTTGCCCCGGGTGTACACGGCCCTGGCGGCGGGCGAGTTGGATCACCACAAGGCGCGGG
>DATFCF010000510.1:0-5198 GCA_035253445.1 Mycobacterium sp. | reverse complement strand
ATGACGGCGTCGCCTATCTCGCGACGCCGAACAAGTGGACCGTCATAGAACCGCACTTCAAGCTCCCCGGATTGTCCTGGCTCCCGAAGCGCCTCGCCGATCGCTATGTTCGCCTGGCCGGCCGGGGGGAGCGCTACGACGTCGACCTCCTCACGTATGGCCAGCTGGAGGACCTCGCCGAAGACGCTGGCCTGCGCGTGGTCGACCAGAGCCGTGCTCTGGTGACGCGTCGGATTCACCGACTAACCCGCCTGCACCAGCACTTCACAGACCCGCTCCGTCCATTGTTCCCGAGCTTCGTCGTACTCTTGCGGCCCAAGGTCGGCGATCGTCCAGCCACGAGGATGCCATGAGCCACGAACACCGCATGAATTCCGCCCAGCTCGAGACGTATTGGCAGCGCGTGAGCTCGTTGCACGCTGACGCGAGCGACAACGGGCTCGAACTGATCTGCTACGCCGGAATGCCGCAGTGGTTCAACCAGTTCATGCATCACTACCAGGCTCGCGCGCTTCAAACGCTCCTCGCCGGAGAATCGCTCGCTGGTGATCGCGTGTTGGATCTCGGGACCGGCGTCGGCCGCTGGGCTCGCTGGTACGCGACGTTCCCGCGCACACAGGTGACCGGCGTGGACATCGAACCCGCACGCCTGACGCGCGCCAGGCGATTCGGCGGCGGGGTCTCGTACCTGCAGATGGGAGTCGATCGGCTGGATCTCGCCGACGCTTCCTTCGACACCGTGAACTGCGTCACCGTCCTCCAGCACGTGCCGCATGACGTGAAGCGGGCGGCGATCGCGGAGATCTCCCGCGTCCTCGCGCCGAATGGGCGCGTCGTCTTGCTGGAGCTCACCGATCTCGCCGACGATGCTCCGCACGTGTTCCCGTGGCCGGCCGCCAGGTGGGAGGCTGAGTTCGCGAAGCATGCCCTCGTCCCGGCCCGGCGCCTTGGCAACGAATACATCCCGTTGCTCCGCCTGCTCAAGCGCGTCCAGCGCATCGCGCCCGGCGGCTCTTCTCGAGGTCAGATCCAGGCGATCAAGGACGGCCGCAGGTCACTGCGCGATCGGCTAGCGCTCGCTGTGCTGCGCTGTGTTGTGATCGCCAGCTACCCGGTCGAAGAGGCGGCGATACGACTGGCGCCGCCCTCGAGGGCGCGCATCACGGGCTGGCTCTTCAGGCGCGAACCGTGATCCCACCATCGACCCGCATCGCGAGACTCAGCCTGTTTCGTCCCCGGACGCAGTCTGCCTGGGGCGCGATCCCGCGTCTCCCGCATGGCATAACGCTGATCCCGGAGCGAGGCTCCGGCGCCATGAGTTCGGAGAATGAGCGTAACCCGGCGTGGATGACATGGTTCGAAGGCGGCGCGGTCGTCTTGATTCATGCAGTGCTCGCGCTGCTACTGACGCCGATAGCGATGCAACGCTCCGCCTACCCTGACTCCGGAACCGCGCTGTCGATTTCACGCAAACTGGCCGACGGCGATTGGCGGCCGCTCTGGGACACCCAATCTCCCTTGCTGCAGGACGGAACGTACGCCTTGCTCCTTAAGTTCGGCTGGAGTGGGGCCAGTGGATGGGTGATCGCCGGCTCAACGCTTGCGCTGGCCATGCTCCTCGGCTGGATCACGTACAAAGCCACGGGCGTGATCGCTGCAGCGGGACTGCCGGCCGCCATTCTTCTCTTCTCCAACGCTGTGTGGCTGCAAACGGGATACGTGACGTTCTACGCACCGTTCGTCGTGCTGGGATATGCCGGCATCGGTCTTGCCCTCGCATATCAGATCAAGGGCGCGCACCTGCGCTATGGCATCTTCGGGGCACTGCTGTTGGCCGTATCACTCCACGCCTACACGACGGCGCTCGTGTTCCTTACCGTGCCGGCCATCGCACTCTTGTGCTTTTCGTCACGCGCGGTCGCGCGCCGGACAGCCCTGTTGTACGCGGCGATCGCCTTCCTCACCCTCCCATGGTTCGCCTGGCACATCATGGTGGGTGGCCTTGATCACCTGTACTACCAGCCCCTGAACTGGTTCACAGAGAAGCATCTGCTCGTTGTGAACGAAGAGTTCTGGCATTACCCGAGTGAATCCTTCACGGCGTATGCTCGCGCCATGCTCGAGGTGGGAGGACGCGACATCCTCCCCTCGTATCTGTTGGTTCTGGCCGTTCCGGGGTTGATCGGCGTCAGACAGGCACTGGGTAATCGTTCCGCCGTGTTCTGTCTCACGTGCTTCGGCGCCTACCTCGCAGTGCTCGCCATCACACGACCATCCCCATTTGCCCGCTACTACTTCCCGGTCATCCCTCTCGTGATTCTCGTCGTAGCTGCCGGCGTGCTCGCGGTCGCCAACAGGCTCACGAGTGCGTCGTTTCAGCTCTGCCCCCCGCCGGAGCGGCACAATCGGACGTCGGGAGCGATAGCTCTCGTCATCATCGCGGTTGCCTTGGCATCCCTCGTGGGACTGTCCAGCGCAGTCGCCGACGCCAGGCACGGGTTTGTGGACCGACTGCACACGAGCCCCGGGTATCGAGACATCACCGCCATGGCGCCACTCATCGCAGCATCCGAAGGCGGCGTGATCGCCCGCGACTCGGCGGTGCAGCCTTTCGTCCCCGACAATCAGGTCTACACTCACTTCCTTCTCACCGAAGAGGAGTACGCGACCTTCCTGTCCTGGCCGGACGACGCCGAGGCGGTGCGAGTGCTACGCGCCCACTCGATTGACTGGGTCCTCTTGCGGAATGACATTCGATGGGAACGCGACTATCACGTCTGGCTTACGGTCGAGTATGGGCTACAGCCACAGCACTACGCGCGCGTGGCAGTGAGCCCAAACTTCGAACTCGTGTACAGCGGCTCGGTCTACACTCTGTACCGGCTGCGCTCATCATCTACGGGACTGTCACGCTGATCGTGACGTCGGTGAAGTTACCGAAGTTGTCGTAGGCTCGAACCCGGATCTGGTGTGACCCTGGATCGCCCGCCGTGTTCCACGTCGCGGAGTACGGCGCCATCGCATCACTCCGCAGATACGCGCCATCGATGTAGAACCACACGCGTTGGATGCCGGACGCATCGGATGCCGTAGCTGAGATCGTGACCACGCCCGACACAACGGCGCCATCCGTGGGTGCCGTGATGTTCACCACCGGTGGAGTCGCATCGCTCGACACCGTGACGTCGTGGATAACGTCAGTGAAATTGCCCGCAGCATCGTACGCCCGCACCCGGATCTCGTGCGTCCCCGAGAGGCCGGTCGCATTCCAGATGGCGTTGTAGGGCGCCTGAGCGTCACTTCGAAGGTACGCGCCGTCGATGTAGAACCACACCCGCTCCACGCCGACGTTGTCAGTGGCAGTCACGTTGATGTTCACATTGCCCGCCACCGTGGCTCCGTCGGCAGGTGTGGTGATCGCTACCGTCGGATCCACCGTGTCCGATGAGACCGTGACATTGATGATGTCATCGGCATAGTTCCCGGCAGGATCGTAGGCGCGGACGCGTATCTCGTGTGACCCACTGACGCCGCTCGTGTTCCACACCGCACCGTACGGCGCCTGCGCATCGCTTCGCAGGTAGACGTCGTCGACGTAGAACCAGACGCGTTCGATTGCATCGTTATCGGTCGCCGTCGCGCTGATCGTGACGTTGCCGCCGACGGTGGCGCTGTCGGCCGGGCTGGTGATCGTCACCACAGGATCCACCGCGTCACCCGCAATTGCCGCTGCAGCGTTCACGCGCCCCCAGCCCGTGTTGTTGTCGAACCCCGCCGCCTCCATGTTCGTCGCCGTGGACAGCAGGCGCGTGCGGATCTCGTCATTGTCCGTGACGCCCGACGCGATCAGCAGGCCGGCGACGCCCGCCACGTGTGGCGTCGCGAACGATGTACCACTGCCGATGCCGTAGCCTCCCGGGTTCCCGTTGCACGTGCACAACGTCCCCAGTACGCTCCCGCCGGGCGCCATGATGTCGATCTCGGGGCCATAGTTGCTGAACGACGATCGGGTGCCGTTCTGTTCGTTCGATCCCACGGCGATCGCGTTCGCATACGCAGCCGGGTATAGCACAGGCCCGTTGTCGTTGCCCGTTGCAGCCACGACGACCACGTTTGCGTTCCACGCGTTGTTTACGGCCGTCGACAGCGACGATGCGGCGCCGCCGCCCAGGCTCAGGTTGATCACGTCGGCCCCGTGTGAGACACTCCAGTCGATGCCCTGCGCCACGTTGAACGAGCTGCCGCTCCCGGTGTTGTCCAGCACCTTCACGGGCATGATCTTGCACGACCAGCACACGCCCGCCCCGCCTACGCCATTGTTCGTGTTCGCCGCGATGATGCCTGCGACGAACGTACCGTGGCTGTTGTCGTCTGTCGTGTTCGTGTTGTTGCCCACGAAGTTGTAGCCGGCGTTCGCCCCTGTCGTAATCTTTCCGCTCAGGTCCGGGTGCGTCGACTGCACGCCGGTGTCCAGCACGGCGATGATGACGCTCGCGCTGCCGGTCGTCGTGTCCCAGGCCGCCGGAAGTCCGATCTGCGGCAAATGCCACTGGTAGCTGCCGTAGTACGGGTCCGTCGGGGTCACCGCTGTGCGCATCACGACGTCGGGCTCCGCGAACAGGACGTCAGGGTTTGCCTCAAGGTCGGCCACGGCCCCATCGACCGACTGGCCGGCCCCCGGCTCCAGCAGCACCAGGCCTGAGCCCGCCGTGCTGGCGACCGGCGCCGTCTCGGCATCCTCGATCGCCTCGCCCACCTCGGCCAGCGTGGCCGCGGGCTTGAACTTCACCACGATGTCGCCCGTGTACTCGGCCTCGGGCTGCTGAGCCTGGGCCTCCGCGCGCGGGAGTGGGCCCGAGCCGATGGCGCCACCGCAAAGAACTGCTGCCGCCAGTACGGCAAACGCCGTCAATCCGAGTCGCATGAATGTCCCCCTCGCACGCCGTAGCGTGGCGGCCAACCCCACGCCGCCCCTTCGTATGTAGTCTCGGCCCGTAAGGGGACTCCCTTAAGGGCGCGGCATAGGTCCAGACGGACACATCTTCTTGACGTCTGTGGATTCCAGGTGCTGACCATAAGCGCGGGCGGATGTAGGCTCTGCGGATGGCCGTATCAGACCTGACGGTGGAATCACATTCCCGCAATGAGCGGCGCCGCGCCCGCAATCGCGATGCGTTGGTCGCCGCCGCCCGCCGTCA
>DATFCF010000509.1:0-21410 GCA_035253445.1 Mycobacterium sp. | reverse complement strand
GAAGGCGTTCGACGATGGGGAATCGACACTGCCGCGACGCGCCGACGTGATTTGTCTGCAGCGGTCGACCAACGCCACCTACAAGAGCACCGTGTCGTTGACCGACGACCGCGCCGAGTCGTTCGAACACATCCCGGGCGTCCAAGCCAACTTCACTGTCGACGAGTTCGTCGAGTGCGACCAGCTGCTGCGTTCACATCCCGATGTGGTTGTGGCCCTTGGCAAACGCGGTATCACCGACATGGACCTGGTGTTCTTCGACACCTGGACGTACGGCGAGGCGGTCGCACCGCGGGAGTTTCGTGACCGGCGGCTGGGCTGGTCCGACAGCTGGGTCAAGGCCGTACCCGGTGCCAATCCCTACGCCAACCTGGTCAGCGGATTGCACTGCGTCATCGACCTCAATTCAATGGAGCTACTGCAGATAGAGGACGCTGGGCCGTTTTCTGAGGCCGGTGCCGAACGGCCCGATGTGATGGGCGAGTACGTGCCGAATCGCATTCCCGAACACATCCGCTCGGCGTCGCGGCGTGAGCCGCTCAAACCACTTCACGTCACCCAACCCGAGGGGCCGTCTTTCACCCTGGATGGCAACCTGGTTCAGTGGCGGAACTGGTCGCTGCGCGTCGGCTTCAACCATCGCGAGGGCATGACCCTGCACACCGTCCGATACCGCGACGGCGAGCGGAATCGCTCTGTGGCACACCGGATGTCGTTCGCGGAGATGATCGTGCCATACCGTGACCCGTCGCCGGACCACTACCGGCGCACGGCATTCGACATCGGCGAGTGGGGCCTGGGATTCATGACGACCTCGCTGGAGCTTGGCTGCGACTGCCTCGGCGAGATCCGTTATCTCGACGCCGTTTTGCACAACAGCAAGGGTGAGCCGTACACCATCACCAACGCGATCTGCATCCACGAGGAAGACAGCGCGGTGCTGTGGAAGCACGTCGACCATGACATCGGCGCTGAAGTACGTCGGATGCGACGGCTCACGCTGTCCTTCCATGTGACAGTGGCGAATTACGAATACCTGGTCTACTGGCGGCTGTACCAGGACGGAAACATCGAGTGTGAGGTGCGGGCCACCGGCATCATGGTGACCACGCCGCTGGCGCCTGGCCAGTCGCACCCCAACGGGACGTTGGTCGACGAGCGCACGTATGCGCCGTTCCATCAACACTTCCTGGTTGCCCGGCTGGACATGGACATCGACGGCAGCGAGAACACCGTGTACATGACGGAGTCGCACGCCGAGGCGGTTGGCCCGGCCAATCCGCACGGGCTGTCGTTGGTGACGCGCAGCGTACCGCTGCGCACCGAGAGTCAGGCCAAACAGGACGTCAACTTCGCGACCCAGCGAGCGTGGAAAGTGGTGAACACCAACGTCGTCAACGGCCTTGGCGCTCACCCGTCGTACAAATTGGTCCCGACCGGGGCCATCCCGCCGATGTTCGACCCCGAGTCGCCGGTCCTCGAGCGCGCCAATGTCATCGGTCACACCCTGTGGGTGACGCCGAACCGTCCCGACGAGCGTTGGCCTGCGGGAGAATTCGTCAACCAGTCGACGCGGGACACCGGACTGGGCCGGTGGACGATGGCCAACCGGCCGATCGAGAACACCGACGTGGTGATGTGGTACGTCTTCGGCATCCATCACATCACCCGGCCGGAGGACTGGCCGGTGATGCCCGTCGACGTGGTGTCGTTCTGGCTCAAGCCATTCGGCTTCTTCGATCGCAACCCGTCTCTGGACGTGGTGGCGACGCCTCCGGACATGTGCCACACGCCGAGCACCAGTGCACACCACTGACGTCGTGGAGCGACCGTCCGATCTGACGGCGCAGTGGCTCACCGAGGCCATCGGTGCGGAAACCGTCACGGACTTCGGCACGGAACGCATTGGCACCGGCCAGATGAGCGAGTGCTATCGCGTCGCACTGACCTACGCCGACGGGAAGACAGGACCAGCAACCGTCACCACAGCCGACGGTCGCACCGGCGTCGGCTGGGTGGCGTGGAACCGCAACCAGCCCACCCCCTAGCCCCTCTGCCGCGTGGGCCCACGCGGAAAGGCGCTAGGTCACGTGGGCGCTGTCGTCGTCAAGGTCGCGGCGGCTCAAGCCCATCGGTGTCGCAGTCGGAACGTCACCGGCGGCGACCACCTTTCGCGTGATCGGGGTGAGCGTCCGGAACAACGCCTCCACTTCGTCGTCGCCGAGCGCATCGAGGGCGTGTAGCGCGAGTCGGTCGGTGGCGTCCTCGATGCGCTGCTTGAGATCGCGACCCGCGTCAGTGAGCTCGCCACCGTCGTCGAGCAGGCCACGGCGGGCCAGTCGACTGCGATAGTGGTTCCACTGTTCGTCGTCGTAGTCACGGCTGCGCATGATCATCTCCCGCGGCACCCGGTTCGCCGCCGCGTGCAACACATTGCATTCGCGGCCGGACACCTCGTGCGCCGCCAGTACGGCCACATGCCCGTCGCCTCTCTGCTCGCGCAGCAGGGTGGCCGCGTGCCACAGTTTGGCCAGCGGTTCCTCCGGCCAGTCCAGCGCGGCGTTGGCTGCGAACAGCGGCCGGCCGTCGAGCGGGGCGCTGCGCGCCGCCTTCGCGGCGAGTTCGGCCGCGGCGTGCGCCTCGTCATCGGTCACCCCGTAGCGGCGCAACGCGGCGACCGCGGACTGCTCCCGAATCCGCACCGCGTCCGCAGGTGTGGTGAGCTCCCACACGGCCGGCAGTGCGCTGGCGACGCGCTCGGGCGTGAAGTTGTAGAACGCAGCAGTCACTACTTCGGCGGGCACGACGCCGAATGGGGCCGACCGGGCGGCGAAGTAGCCCATCCAGAACCCGCCGAAGCCGAGGCCGTCGAACGCGCTCCGGGCTTCCGGCGCAAAGTACGTGACGGCATGCACCGGTTCGATGCGATCAAAAAAACGGCGCGCCAACGTCGGTTCCCTGCTCACTTTCGCAGTTAATCATCCCGTCCGCAGCCAACTTGTTATGGTCCCTGCGAACGCAAGGCCCGTGGCCGATTAGCAAATGTCCCAGGAGGCGGTCCATGCGCAGGCTGATCGCGGCCGTGGGCGCCGTCGTCGCCGCAGCTGCACTGGTGTCCGGATGCAGCATCCCCATCGGAAGTGACGGCAAGCCAGTCGTTTCCAAGGATGCTTTGCAAACAGAAATCGCCGACCGCCTTACCAAGGCCGGCGAGCGGCCCGAGTCTGTGACGTGCCGGGAGGACCTGGTCGGCGAGGTCGGCAAGACCGCCCGCTGCGAGGTGGTGATGAGCCCGACGAACAGCTTCGAGCCCGTTGTCACGGTGACGCGCATCGACGGCACCACCGTCGACTACGAGATGACACCGGCGGTCTCCAAGGAGCAGCTCGAAAAGGCGGTGTCGCGCCTGGTGAGCGCCGCGTCGGGTGTGCAGGTGGACACCGTTTCATGTGTGTCCGGGTTGCAAGGCAACGTCGGTGCCGTCGCCTACTGCGATGTCGGCACCGGGGGAGTCGAGCTGCGGCGCACCATCGAGGTGAACAAGGTCGACGGCCTGATGATGAACTTCGACGTGGTGCCGTTGCTGACGAAGGTGGAGGTCGAGCGTTCGCTGCTCAACGAATTCGGCAGCCAGGGCCGCCGGCGGCCAGACTCGGCGGAGTGCTCGGGAAACCTCGAAGGACGGCCCGGCAACACCGTCGACTGCACAGTCGTGGCTGGCGCGGAGACTGCGGCGTTCACACTGACGGTCACGACGGTGCAGGGAAACAAGATCAACTACCGCTATCAGCCGAAGGCCTAGGACTCCGAAAGTTCTTCGGACACAGCCGATGCCGCCTCATCGATGATCGCGCGCATGGCCCGCTCGGCAGCGGCCTCGTCGCGCATCCGGATCGCGCGAGCAACTTCGTCGTGCAGCTCGATCGCTGCCGGGTTCGGCGTCGCAGGCATCATGCCGTGATGGGTCCTGCCCGCGAGCACCTCGGCGACGACGCCGTTCAGTGCGCGGAACATCTCGTTGCCGCTGGCCTCCAACAAGGTCTGATGAAAGATCTTGTCTGCCAACAGATATGCCTCGAGGTCACCTGAGCGGCCGTGTACCACCATGTCCGAAACGGCGGCCGCCATGATGCGGCACTGATGAGGATCCGCCCGCCTTGCGGCCAACGCCGCCGCGGTCGGCTCGAAGCCACGTCGCAGCTCCGACAGGGACAGCAGTTGCGCGGTCCGATCGCCTGCTTCCAGACGCCAGCGAATCAGCCTGGGATCAAAGACATTCCACTTCTGCGACGGCTGAATGGTGATGCCGACGCGCCGGCGCGACTCGACCATGCCCATCGACTCGAGCACGCGGATAGCTTCCCGCGCGACGCTGCGGGAAACCCCGTGCCGCGTGCTGACCCCATCGAGGTTGATGACCTGCCCGGGCGGATATTCGCGGGACACGATCGCGGTGCCGAGTGCGGTCAACAGGTTTCCGTGCAGGGCGCCGACGATTGGCTGCGAGACCACGCATACATCTTGTCATAGCTTTGCTGGCGTTGCTAAAACCATACGATTTCGCTACAGGGTTGCAATCGTATGATGATTAATGCATTCTGTGTGATGTCAAGCACAAGTGGGTAGGTGGAGGTAATGGCGTCACCAATCGTCGTGATGGGCGTATCTGGTTCGGGTAAGTCGACCGTCGGTGCAGCGCTGGCGCAGCGGCTGCGGGTGCCGTTCGGCGACGCCGACGACTTTCATCCGCCCGCCAACATCGCCAAGATGACGGCGGGCGAGCCGCTCGACGACGACGATCGATATCCCTGGCTGGATGCGATCGGGGAGTGGCTGGCGGATCATCACGACGGCGGGGTGATGAGCTGCTCGGCGCTCAAGCGCAAGTACCGCGATCAACTACGCCGGCACTGGGCCGATATCGAATTCGTCCATTTGAGCGGCACACCCGAGGTCATCGGCAAGAGGCAGGCCAGCAGGCCGGGGCATTTCATGCCCGCGTCACTGCTGCAGTCGCAGTTCGCCACGCTCGAGCCGCTTGAATCCGACGAACGCGGCATCACCATTGATGTCGACCAGAATATCGATTCCATCGTCGATGCCTACGTCGCGTTATCCGCAACGCGCACAACCGAACAGGAGAACCGATGACTTCAGAAGTCAGGCTGGCCATCACCACCCTGGCGGCCGATCCCGAGTTGGTCGAGCCCGTCACCTCCGGTTGGCGGCTCATACTTGCGGCGCTGGCGGGTATCGCGCTGATCGTCGTGCTGATCACGATCGCCAAGATGCACCCGTTCCTCGCGTTGATCTTCGGCGCCCTGACGGTGGGTGTCGTCGCAGGGCAGAACGTCGGGGACGTACTCGGCTCCTTCGGTGACGGGTTCGGAACTACCGCGGCAAACGTGGGCATCCTGATCGCTCTGGGAGCGATGTTCGCCAAGCTGCTCGCTGACTCCGGTGGTGCCGACGAGATCGTCGACACCATCGTCGGGCACGCGTCACCGCGAGCGTTGCCATGGGCAATGGCGTTGGTGGGTTCGATTATTGGGCTTCCGATGTTCTTCGAGATCGGCCTCGTGCTGCTGATGCCGGTAATCTACCTGGTTGCGAAGCGTTCGCAGTTGTCGCTGATTACGGTGGGAATCCCTGCGCTGGCGGGACTTTCGGCCATGCACGGATTGGTGCCGCCGCATCCCGGCCCCCTTACCGCGATTGACCTGCTGGACGCCGACCTCGGTGTGACGCTGGCAATGGGTGTGGCGGTTGCGATTCCGACGGTCGTGATCGCAGGTCCGTTGTTCGGCCGGCTCGCCGGACGCTGGGTTGTCATCGACGTGCCAGATCGTTTCGAGGCAGATGACTTTGCGCGCAACGGCGGCACCGCGACAACGGCGGCGGCAGACGACGGTGGAGCCACAGGGGCTTCGGCGGGGACTCAGACCGCGACGCGCACCGAACGGAAACGGCCGAGCTTCGCAGTCACTCTGTTCAGCGTGCTGCTGCCCGTCGGCTTGATGATGGGCAAGGCTCTCGTCGATATCTTCATCGACGACGAGAGGAATGCCGTGCGGCAGACCTTCGACATCCTTGGCCGTCCGCTGATGGCGCTGTTGATTGCGGTCGTGGTAGGAATCTTCACATTGGGTGGAGGCGCTGCCATGACGCGCGATCAGATCGTCAAATGCATTGAAACGTCGCTGCCGCCGGTTGCCGGCATCATCCTGATTGTCGCCGCGGGCGGTGGATTCAAGCAGGTGCTGGTGGATACCGGTATCGGCACAATGCTGGCCGACTGGGCGAAGGACACGGGCATCTCGGTGATCCTGCTGGCATGGGTGCTCGCCGTATTGATCCGGCTCGCAACCGGTTCGGCGACGGTAGCCACCATCACCGCCTCGTCGCTGATGCTGGGTCTGCTGGAAGGTTTGAGTACCGGTGAGGTTTCGCTGATCGTGCTTGCAGTCGGTGCCGGCTCGTTGTTCTTCTCCCACGTGAACGACGCCGGGTTCTGGCTCGTGAAGGAGTATTTCGGCATGTCGGTGGGCCAGACCATCAAGTCCTGGTCGATTATGGAGACTGTGCTCTCGGTCTCCGGGCTGGTGTTCGTGCTACTGCTCGGGCTCGTCATCTGACGTCCGGTACACAGATGGGCCCCGCTTTGCGGGGCCCATCTTGCGCGGCACCTAACCCTTGATGACCTGCGTACCGCCCGCCAGTTCGTCATGCTTGCCCTGCTTCGTCGGGCGTGCCGTTGATTGTCACGGCGATCACGATGATCGCGATGACCCCGAGCAGCCCACCGATGAATGGGATGACCGGCAGCAATGTCCACGAATTGCGGATCGCCGACTGTGAGGCCGTGGGCTTCGGCGCTGCGCCGGGTCCGCGCACACTCAGGCCAAGCAGCTTCTTGCCCGGCGTCCATCCCTGCGTCGTCTCGAACGCTAGGAAGTAGATGAAGGTCAGCAGACCCGTGAAAAGGCCGGTAACCCAATAATTTGACAGCGAATTCGTGGCGAATATCAGTATCCAGCTCACGATTACGACCACAATGCCGTCGATGAATCGCGCGGCAAATCGCAGGGCCAACCCTCCGGGTTCCTGACCGCCGGGTGGCGGGGGATAGGCGCCCGCTTCGCCCTACTGCCCGGGCTGATCAAATTCAGCTCCAGCGGCGACGGCGCTGCTTGACCTGGCTCCGCGCCGACTCGGCAAGCTCCGGGCCACGCTCGCGCGCCACCTCCGCACGCTCGCGCGCGACGTCCGCGAGCTCGGCGCCGCGTTCACGTGCAATCTCGGCCCATTCGGTGCCACGTTCGCGCGCCGCTTCGGCCCAAACCGGGGCGCGTTCGCGCGCTACCTCTGCGAGTTCGGCGCCGCGTTCGCGAGCTGTTTCGGCCCAGACTGGGGCGCGTTCGCGCGCCACTTCTGCGAGTTCGGCTCCGCGTTCGGCGGCCACATGCGCCAATTCGCGGCCGCGCTCGGCGCCGACGTGCAGGCCATGACCGAGTTTTTCGGCGACGGCGCTGTCCGCCAGTGCACCGCCGGTCGCCGCTCCGGCGGGCAGTGCCGCGGTGACGGCTTCGGTCACCTTGTGGGCCGCGCGGCGGCCGCGCCAGCCGAGTGAAGGTTTGCCCTCGGTATCGACGGCGGCAATGATCAGCCCGCCGATAAGGCTCACGTCGGTTATGAAGGCGCGGCGCTCGTCGGCTTTGCGGTGCGGGTCAGACTCGCTCCAGAACATATGACCGCCAAGACTGCCCGGTACCACGCTGAGTGCCAGTGCCGCAGAAGCGAGGCGAGGCAATTTGCCGGTGGCCAGCAGGAGCCCGCCGCCGATCTGCACTGCGGCGTTGATGCGGGCGACGGTCTCGGCATTGGACGGCACGTTCGTACCGACAGGATCCGGGAGCTTGGACAGCCCCTCGAGCGTGGGACGGGCCGCGTCGGCCGCGGGTTTCGGGCTGCGCAGGGCATCGACGCCGCGGCTGATGAAAACCGCTGACAACATTGGGCGCGCAATACGTCGGATCAACATGGGCCATGAGTTCCCAGGCCCGCCGTGACGCAAACGTTAGTAGGAGTTGTCCTGCCTGCGCCGCGCGGGCAGCGGAACGAACACCCACAGGCATGCCGCGCCGATCAACATGCACGCGCCCGCGATCCATGCGGCCGTCCTCCCGGCGACCGCGTCGAAAATGACCACGCCGACTCCTGCGAGTGCCACCGCGAGCAGCAGCAGCCCGGCCATCGCGTAACTATGAGATGCCGACACCAACATCTTGAGCCGGTGCTTGCGGAACAGGATGCGGTGCATTGCGACGGGCGCCACCAGCAGCAGGGTCGAGGCGAGTGAGCAGGCGACCGTCACCAGATAGATCGTGCGCATGGTCGTGTCGAGCTGGGTGAACCGCTGCTGAAACGGCAGCGTCAGCAAGAAGCCGGTAAGCAACTGCACGCCTGTCTGGGCAACCCGAAGCTCCTGCAGCAGGCTCGACCAATTGCGGTCGAGGCGTTCGGCTTCCGTCTCGTCTCGGTCCGGATCCCAACGCTTATGAGCCTGCGGGTGCTCCTCGTCCACCTGGCAAGTCTTGCAGCGCAGCGGGCAACCATGTCTGAATCGGCGGATTCAGTCGACGGCGTAGCGCAGCAA
Organism: Mycobacterium sp.; assembly: GCA_035253445.1. Classification (GTDB taxonomy): domain Bacteria; phylum Actinomycetota; class Actinomycetes; order Mycobacteriales; family Mycobacteriaceae; genus Mycobacterium. The sequence goes on along the minus strand of DATFCF010000509.1, from coordinate 12,754 downwards.
GGTGATCCCCGACCGGAAGGACTTCGGTGGTTCAACAAGATTCAGCGTCCCGATCGCAGTGCCGTCCGGGAAGAGTCGGCGACCGCGACCCTGGACGGCCGGATAGACGAACATTCGGTATTCGTCGACGATCCCCGCGGCGATGAGCGTGTGCGCGAGGCTGATACTGCCGGTCAACACGATGTCCTTGCCTGATTGGGCCTTCAAGTCGCAGGCCTGCTCGACCGGATCGCCGGCGAGCACCGTCGAGTTCTCCCACCGTGGGTCCGACATCGTCGAGGACACCACGTACTTGGCGACACTGTTGAGGTAGTCCGTCACCCCGGTGGCGTCGTCGGTCTGCTTCGGCCAGTAGCCCCGGAAGTCCTCGAACGTCCGGCGTCCGACCAGCAGCGCGTCGGCCTGCGCGTCTTGGCGGTGAGACTCTTCGAGTAGGTCTTCGTCCTGAAGCTGGGGGTCGAACCAGTCGTCGAGCATCTCGATCGAGCCGTCCAGCGTGGTGTTTTCAGTGATAACGAGCTTTCGCATATGGATATAGACAACCCGCCCCGGCGAGACTCATCGCCGCGTCGACCAGGCGGGGTAGCTTCGCATACGTGACACTCGTTGCGGGAATCGACTCGTCCACCCAGTCCTGCAAGGTGGTGATTTGCGACGCCGACTCCGGTGAGACGGTGCGGTCGGCGGCCTCACCTCACCCCGACGGGACCGAGGTGGATCCACAACTGTGGTGGTCTGCCCTTCACGCGAGCATCGATGCGGCCGGCGGGCTCGATGACGTAGCGGCCGTATCAGTCGGGGCCCAGCAGCACGGCATGGTGTGTCTGGACGAATCCGGTGCGGTAGTCCGGGATGCGTTGCTGTGGAACGACACTCGATCAAGCGGCGCCGCGGCCGAGCTGGTTGCGGAGTTGGGCGGCGCCGCCGAGTGGGCGAAGCGGATCGGTGTGGTGCCGGTTGCGGCCATCACCGCGACGAAGCTGCGCTGGCTCGCCGACAACGAACCTGCGCATGCCGACGCGACGGCGGCGGTGTGCCTGCCGCATGACTGGCTGACATGGCGGCTGGGTGGCTCGACGGATATCGGTGAGTTGCGCACGGATCGTAGCGACGCCAGCGGCACCGGGTACTTCTCGGCGGAAACCGACAGCTACCACCAGGATCTGCTGGAGCTGGCGATGCGGGGCCGGCGTCCGGCGGTGCCGACGGTGCTCGGCCCTCATGATGCGGCGGGGCATACCCGTGCCGGCGCGGTACTGGGACCCGGCGCGGGCGATAACGCTGCGGCGGCGCTGGGTCTGGGTGCTGGCCCGGGTGACTGCGTGGTCTCGCTCGGCACTTCGGGAGTGGTGAGTGTGGTGGGGGATGCCGCGCCCCACGATGCGGAGGGAATCGTGGCGGGTTTCGCCGACGCCACCGGACGGCAGCTGCCCTTGGTGTGCACCCTCAATGGCGCGCCGGTGTTGGCGGCCGTCACGACGATGCTGGGCGTCGACTTCGATGAACTGGATCGGCTGGCGTTGTTGGCGCCCGCAGGTGCGGAAGGGCTGACGCTCGTGCCGTACTTCGACGGCGAACGATCGCCGAACCTTCCGAACGCCGCGGGTGCGTTGCACGGGGTGACGACACGAAACCTGACCTCTGCCAACGTTGCCCGTGCAGCTGTCGAAGGATTGCTCAGTTCCATGGCCTACTGTGTCGACAAGATCTCCGCGCAGGGCGTCGACGTCACGCGCATCATCCTGGTCGGTGGGGGATCCCGCTCGGAGGCGGTTCGTCGCATCGCACCGGCGATCTGGGGTGCTCCGGTTCATGTACCGACACCCGCTGAATACGTGGCGTTGGGTGCGGCCCGACAGGCGGCATGGACATTGTCACAACAGGACTCGCCGCCGCCGTGGACGTTCGGACTGACAGCGTCGTACACCGCAGATCCCACGCCGGAGGTGCTGGACCGGTATCGGGCTGCGCAGCCGCTGACGGTGGGGCAGTGAATGGCGCACGAACAGGTGGCGGGCTAGGGAACCGGTCGCGGCCATTGCGGTTGTGGAAGTTCGGGTTCCGTAGGCCGTAGTCTGTCGAGCACCACCCTCAGCGGCGGCCATGTTGACCTGCCACGGCGCGTCACCGCATATGCGGTCAGGATCGGGTTCGCGTCTGTCAGGGGGAGTACTTTGACACCGCTTGCGGTGGGCCGACCGACCGGGAGCAGGCCGACGCCATAGCCGGCGACGATGAGATCTTCGACAAGATCGAGGCTGTCGATCTGGTGCGCGATCTTCGGCGCGAATCCTGCCATCGATGCGAGGGTTCGCACGGCATCTTCATCAGCGGTGTTGCGCGAGTTGACAATCCACGATTGATCGGCGTAGTCGGCGATATCCGCGGGTCCATCCGGCGCGTCAAGCGGAACGCCGAGTCCCCATGCGACGGTCCACAGCGGCTGTGTCTCTAGTGCAGGGCCGATAGATGCAGGAGCCAGGTTGTAGTCGTAGGTCAGTGCCAGATCGAGGTCGTCGTCGGTCAACAGCGCGAAGGCCTCGATCGGTTCGAACTCGCTGATCACGAAGTCGACCTTGGGATATCGGACTTCAAGGTCGGCGACGATCGGGAAGAGCGACACGCGGAGTCCGGTTGCGAAACCGCCGACGCGCACGGTGCCGGCTGGTTCGGCGTCAGGATCGAGGTCCAGCCGAGCCGCGTCTATGGCGGCGAGGATGGTGGCGGCGTGGTCGGCCAGACGCTGGCCTGCTGGTGTGAGACGTACGCGCCGGCCTTCGGGCTCGATGAGCTGAGCGCCGGTTTCCTTTGCCAGCGCGGCGATCTGCTGCGAAACGGTCGACGTTGTCAGGTGATGCGCATCGGCGACCGCGCGCATCGAGCCCAACCGGGAGAGCGCGAGCAGTAGCTGCAGGCGGCGGGTGTCCATGCAGCGATTGTCCGTGATTTCTGAACGGATTGTCGATCAATGCACCGGTGAAGCGAATAGTGTGCGACGATGCCCGGATGCCTGGATGGCCGTGACAACCGGACGGGCGTGCACAGCCGAAATCAACTCACCTCAGGTGCATTTCGATCCGTCCCACAACGGAATTACGTGGTGCTGGACTGCCGCAACGTGGCCGACAGCTTCGCGCCGGCGTCAAGCAACGCATCGATGAATTGCGTCACGGAGCCGGTCCGACTCACAGGCACGAGAACGGCCAAGCTCGCGAGTGCATGTTCGTTCTCGCCGAGGATCGGTACGGCGATTCCTTCCACGCCCTGCTGAAGCTCCTCGTGCGACGAGGCGTAGCCGAGCTGCCGGACATCCTCGAGTTGGCGTCTCGCCGCCGCTGGATCCTCGACTCGCCCCGTGATTCGTTTCGCGGTTTTTTCGTCGAGGAACGCGAGTATCGCCCTGCCACTTGCGCCCGCGAGAAGTGAATGGCGGGAGCCGATCTTGTGCTCGACACGCACTACATGCTGGTCGGAGACGGCCTGCAAGAGAACGATGGCGTCGTCGCCGTCGCGAATGTGTATCACGACCGTCTCGCCGATCGCTTCCGAAAGCTGCAGGGTTGTGGCGCGTCCATGTGTCGTCAGCTCGGGTTGCACCCGCTCAGCGAGCCGCAGCAGTGTGGTGCCCGGCGCATAGCCGCTGCCCTCTCGGATGACGAAGCCACGCTGATGAAGAGTCGCGAGCAGCCGGTGAACCACCGTCCTGTTCAGGCCGAGATCACGACCGAGCTGTGCGGGGGTACACGGTTGGCTCTCACTGACCTTCAGCAGGATGGCGAGCGCTTGGTCGGCGGTCTTCGATATCTCAGTCATCGGTGTCGGGGGTGCCGTATCCGCTGTGCGGATCCGTTGCGTATCCCTTCTGCACGTACGTGTGATCGTTAGTACCTTAGCGCTCGTTTCGACTCGCGCGAACACTGGTGGTCGGATATCGGACATGTGCGGCCGTCGTTTGCATCCCGACCTGAGCTACGTCGGGCCGGTGACCGCGCGAGGGGGGTGTGGCCTCAGCGTTCCCCGCCGGGAAAGTCTTTCGTAAAGCCTTGCCACACCGAGTCGTAATCGGACTGCAAATGCCTTGCCGTGACCGCGGCGGATGTCAGTCGTAGTGGCAGTCGGGTCTCGAACATGAAGGCAAGGGTGTTGTCGATCTTTTGCGGGACGAGTTCGCGAGTGCTCGCCTGGCGGTAAGTGACGGCATCCGGGCCATGAGACGTGAACGAGTTGTGCAAACTTGCGCCGCCGGGCAGGAAGCCATCCGCCTTCGCGTCGTACACGCCGCGCACCAGCCCCATGAATTCCGTCATGACGTTGCGGTGGTACCACGGCGGGCGGAAGGTGTCCTCGCCGACTAGCCACCGCGGGGGGAAGATGACGAAGTCCGCGTTGGCTGTGCCGGGTATCTCGCTCTGCGAAGTCAGCACGGTATAGATCGAGGGGTCCGGATGGTCGAAGCTGATGGTGCCGATGACCATGAACTTGGACAGGTCGTACTTGTACGGCGTGTAGTTCCCGCGCCACGCGACGACGTCCAGCGGTGAATGGTCGTACTCGGCTGACCAGAGTCGGCCGCCGTACTTCTGGACTACTTCGACACTGCCCGCGCTGTCCTCGTAGGCCGCTACCGGCGCTAGAAAATCACGGGGATCAGCGAGCCCGTTGGCGCCAAGCGGGCCGAGTTCTGGCAGCGTCAGCATCGCGCCGTAGTTCTCCATGACGTAGCCCCGGGCCTGACCATCGGGCAACCCGACGCGCCACCGGATTCCGCGTGGCACAACCGCGATTTCACCCGCTGCCACCCGCAGTATCCCCATCTCGGTGTGCAGCATCAGCGAGCCGGACTCGGGAACGAGCAGCATCTCGCCATCGGCATTGACGAAGTAGCGATCAGTCATCGGCTTATTCGCCATGTACTGGTGCACCGCGATTCCGGTGTGCGCTTCGACATCGCCGTTGGCGGCGAACGTGAACAGGCCGTCGATGAAGTCGGTCGGACCCGAAGGCATCGGTGCTGGGCCCCAGCGCAGTCGGTTAGGGCTCAGCGCCACGTCCCGGATGGGTGCGGCGCGCAGATGACCGTGTCCGACCGGCGCGAACGCCGCGTGTGCCGCAGAGGGCAGGAGCCGGTATACCCAGCTGCGCCGATTCGTCGCGCGCGGCGCGGTGAACGCGGTTCCACTGATCTGTTCGGCATACAAGCCGAGCGGTGCTCGTTGCGGCGAGTTCCGTCCATCCGGCAGTGCGCCCGGCACCGCCTCGGTGACATGGAAATTGCCAAAGCCCGTGAGGTATTTCAGGTCGGAACGTTCTGGCCCGCGAGTGGGCGGCGAGAACATTTCCTGCGTCTCAACCATGGCGACCTTTCAGTGCGTAGTTCCACGTTCGTTGCGGGTCCGTGGGGTCAGGTGGGAAGCGTCGTCTCGACAATGGGTTCCCGCACGTTCGCGGGCGCCAACGCCGGCACCACACATCCGCTGACCTGGGCGAGATCGAAACGGCCACCACCCGGTGCCGGTGCTGTGGCCGAAACAGCAACCACGTCGTGGTCTTCGAGGAAGCCCCGCTGCTCCCCGCCGGGCAGGGTGAGAGGGTCGTTGCCATTCGACGTCAGCTCCATGAAGCTGCCATATCCGGACTTGTCATACGACGAGATCGTCCCCGTGCCATAGAGGTCACCTGTGCGTAACGATGCACCGTTAGAGGTCATGTGTGCCAGCTGCTGTGCGGGATGCCAATACATCGACGCGAAGCTGGGCGTGGAGACGAGGTGACCGTTGAGGCGCAATTCGAGGGCGATTTCGTAGGAGAACGGCGCTGTGCCGGACAAGTGGGGCAGGGCGGATGGGTCCTGCAGTGCCGGTGCGATCTTGGCGGCGGCCAGCGATTCCAGGGGGATCACCCACGGGCTGATGGTGGTTGCGAAGGACTTGCCGAGGAACGGCCCAAGCGGAACGTATTCCCACGCTTGGATATCGCGCGCGCTCCAATCCAGCAGCAGCACCATGCCGAAGACGTACTGCTCGAACTCGTCGACGGTAACGCTCGTGCCCAGCGGCGAGCCCGTACCGACGACAAAGCCGAGCTCGACCTCGACGTCCAGTTTGGCGGTCGGTGCAAAGCACAATGCTCCCGAACCCGCAGCCTTGTACTGTCCGCGGGGCCGGCGGATCGGTGTGCCCGAGGCAACGACGGTGCCAGCCCGACCGTGGTAGCCGACCGGAAGATGGCGCCAGTTCGGTTTCAGCGGCTCCTCGCCCGGTCGCAGGATGCGTCCGGCATTGACGGCGTGCTCGATTGAGGAGAAGAAGTCGACGAAGTCGGCGACCTCGAACGGTAGGTGTAGCCGCACCTTGTCGATCGCGAAGAGGTGTCGGTCCAGGCCGGCAGGCACGCCGGGGCCGCCGGCGTCGAGCATGTCGAGTAAGGCCGCCCTCGTTGCCGACCACGCGTTCGGCCCGCGAGCAAGAAACGGGTTCAGGCTCGGGTGGTCGAAAACCGGATCTCCAAGGGCCGCAGCAAGATCCAGTACGCGGTCACCGATCGCGACGCCCACCCGTGGCCGCTCGGCGCTGACGGAGAAGACGCCGAAGGGCAGGGGCAGGAATCGCGCGCTCACAGGTGTTTCCCGCCGTCCACGACGAACGTGGTCCCGGTGGACACCCGGAAATGGGTCACGGCGCCGACGATGCTGACCGCCACGTCGTCGGGCTCGACGATGACCTTCAGCGGGCATCGGCTGGCTTGGGCGATGACTGCTTGCCGGTCGCGGCCCGGGACGAAACCGGTGTCGACGGCGGCGGGCGCCACGCCGATCACCCTGACCGCCGGGCCCAGCGCCCGACCCAAGGACATGGTCAGGTTGTCTAGCGCAGCCTTGGCCGCACAGTAAGCAATGTTGCTGCCCGAAGCCGTGCTGCCCGAGATCGACGACACGTTGATCACGACCGCGTCTCCCGTAGCCGTCATCAGCGGAGCGAAGGCTCGCACTACGGCGAACGGGCCACGCACGTTGATCCGCATCAGCGAATCGAACGTTTCGTCGTCCATGGCGCCCAGGTCGGTGTGCGGGATCAGCCGTGTCGTGCCGGCAGAGTTGACCAAGACGTCACACCGGCCGTATTCGCTCTCGATGAGTCGCGCGACCTCACTCAACTCCATCGAGTCCTCGACTGGCATCGGCACACAGCGATGTCCTGTTCCGGGAAGCTGGGCTATCAGGTCGGTCGCCCGGGCTGCTCCGTGATGGAAGCCTGCCACGACTGTCGCTCCCCGCTCGGCCAGTCGGCGTGCGGTCGCCGCGCCGATTCCGCTACTCCCGCCTGTCACCACGGCGACCTTGCCGTCCAGCGGGAAGGCTCCCAGCCCGCCGGTTCGCGCTTGGTTCATCCGGCACCTCCTTGAGCAGACCATACAGATATCCCGATAATCGATCAATAGAGCTCGATTATCGGAATTTCTCTTGACAAGCTGCGGCCGGGTGATGACGATCACTTAACAACCCACGAAGTGTCGGCCCGAACAGTGAGGTTCAGAAGATGTCCAAGATCAATGTCGCCCGCCTGGTAGAGGTGGGCAAGCCACTCGAGGTCGGCGTCGCCGACATGCCCACTCCTGGTCCACGGGACGTGCTGGTCAAGGTTGCGGCGTGTGGGCTGGTGCCGAACTCCTACAACATCGTCAAGGGCTACACGCCGTTCGATCTGCCGGAGCTTCCCGCGGTGTGGGGCCTCGACGTGTCCGGGACGATCGAGGCGCTTGGGGAGCAGGTCGTGGGTCTGGATGTGGGGGAGCGGGTTTATCTGGATCCCTGGCATACCTGCGAGACGTGTCAACACTGCCGGCGTGGGCGGCGTGATCTGTGCCCGAATGGGCACTTTCGCGGCTACATGGCTCCGACAACGGGCGGTGGACGGCTGCTTCACCACTACCCGATGGGTGGGTTGTCGGAGTATGTGGTGGCACCGGACGTGCGGGTTGCCCGGCTGGGTGAGTCGATCGATCTGCTGACCGCGGCGCGCTTCGGCTATATCGGGACGTCGTTCGCGGCGCTACGCAAGGGCGACCTCGGGCCGGGTAAAACGGTGCTGATCAATGGCGTGACGGGGACGTTGGGGGTGGCCGCGGTGGCGATCGCGCTCGGTTTGGGAGCCACAAAGATCTTGGGTATCGGGCGCAACCGCGAGCTGTTGGAACGAGTGCGGCAGATGGCTCCCCGTCGTGTCGAGACGATTTCGTCGGAGGATGGCGTCGACCTGGTGGCCTGGGTGAAGCAACACACCGGCGGTATCGGTGTGGATGTGATGTATGACTGCCTGGGCGTGGGCGGCGACGCGCACTGCACCAACAAGTTGTTGCGGGCCGTCACCCCCGGCGGGAGTGCCGTTCTGGTCGCGGGCGGTGTCGCGGGCGATGTCTGCCAGAACTATATGGACGTGCTGATGTATGACGTCCGCGCGGTGGGATCGCTGTGGTTCAGCGCGGCCGAGGTCGATCAGATGATCGCCATGATCGGCGCCGGGGTGATCGACCTGTCGTTCGTCGAGCACCGCCGCTTCGGCCTCTTCGAGGTAAACGAGGCCTTCGACCTCGTCGGGTCCCGGCCTGGTGGCTTCGTCAACATCGTGGTCCTGCCCGGACAGACCACCGTTGCGGCGGGCTGAGGGCAGTGGTCACGTTCGACGCGAAAAATGCTGTGCGAGATGACTTTCCGATGGATGAAGGGTGAGTGGTATGGCCATCAGACGGCTGGTGACAGGTAAGCGCGCGGGGAAATCGGCAGTGCTCAGCGACGGGCCGGTGCCCACCGAGCACCACTTCGAGGCGGTGCCGGGCATGGTGTCGGCGATCATCTGGCAGACCGCCCCATCGCCCGAAGTGGACGTCGACGAAGCCGCACCGGTTGGTACACCGGCACATCCGGGACCGGGTCAGACGGTCCTGATGGTGGTGGATATCCCGCCGGATTCGGTGATGGCGGCGCCTGACTTCGATGGCGCGGCCGCGGCTGCCGAGCAGATCGAACATCTACCGGGACTGGGCGAGCGGTTCGAGGTGGATAACCCGGGGATGCACACCACCGACAGCGTCGACTACGGGATTGTGTTGCAGGGAAAGATCTGGCTTGACCTCGATGACGGCGAGCCGACGCTGCTCGAGGCGGGCGACACAATTGTGCAGCAGCGGACGCGGCACGCCTGGCGCAATCTCGGTTCGGAGACCGCCCGAATGGCGTTCGTGTTGGTGGGGACCGGTCGGAAATAGTTGTGACAGTAGGCAATCCATTGACAGTGTGCGCGGCCTTCGAACGCGCCGCGCGGATCTTCCGTGATTACGAGGCGGCGGTGGACAGCGTCTCGCGCCTGACGTTCGGTGAGCTCGATGAAGCAACGCGCCGGTGCGTGTCGATGCTGCGGTCCGAGGGTGTCGTGGCGGGCATGCGGGTGGGATTGCTGACGCTGCCGTCGACAGTGCACCTGGTGGCGTGGCTGGCAGTGGTGCGGCTGGGTGCGATCCCAGTGGTGTTCCACACCCGTGAGGCTGCACCGCTGCTGGCGCGGCTGTGCGAGAAGTTCGGCATCCGCGTTGTGCTTCACAATGCGTCGCTGACAGCCGCCGTCGCCGAAATCGACGGTGAGTGTTCCGCTTCCGTGAAGGGGATCGCGCTCGCAACCGGTACCACTGCTGCCGAAACAAGCTCGGCGGGAGAGGTTTTGCGGGAGCTTCATGCCTTCGCGCCCGCCGATGACCTTGCGGCTCCTGCTGAAGACGACGTGGCGACAATCATTTTGTCCTCGGGGACCACGTCGCTGCCCAAGGGTGTCGTTCATACCCATCGCGGCATGCTCGACGCAGCGCGCAGCGCCCTGGCGATGTATGCGGGCCTGCGCCCCGGCGGTCGCGTGATCGTGCCTTACAGCACGGCCTTCACCGGCTGCTACGCCACGTGGCTGCCGTTCCTCAATGTGGGCGGGTGCTGCGTGCTCCTGGAGAAGTTCGAGCTGGCGCAGTACCTGGCCACGGTCCGACGAGAACGGATCACCCACATGTCACTCACCCCGACGATGTGGCGCAAGTTGTTGACGCTGGACTCCGACCCGGACACCTACACCAGCGTTGTACAAGCGCACTTCGCGGCAGAGCCGATGGATAGCACCACGCTGCAACGGATCCGCGACACCGTGACGCCGCACGTCGTCCAAGCTTACGGCTCGACCGAGACGTTGGGCCTGGTCACGGTCAACGTCGACGAAGACATGGAGGGCGAACGCCTGATCAGCGTCGGACGCCCGTTCCCGAACGCCGAAGTGAGGATCATCCAGCAGGGCGGCCACGTCGACGACGTCGTGTCTGTCGGCGAGGTCGGCCAGGTGATGGTGACGTCACCGACTGTGGCCGAAGGCATCTGGGGCGATGAGACGATGAGCGCGAAGCTGTTCGACGTCGACGCGCAGGGTCGACGGTGGTGGCGCTCCGGCGATTTGGGCCGGCTGGACCGCGACGGTTTTCTGTTCCTGGAGGGCCGCGCCGACGACATGATCATCTCGGGCGGCATCAACATCATGCCGGCCGCGGTAGAAGAGGTACTGCTGGCGCATCCGTCGGTGGTCGAGGCGGCGGTGGTGGGTCTGCCCGACCCGGCGTGGGGGCAGCAGGTCCACGCCTTCGTGGTGAGCAGCGATCCGTCGCTGACGGCCGACGATCTCGACCGCCACGTGTCCACGTCGTCACTGTCGAGCTACCAACGCCCGCGGGGCTTCCGCATTGTGGCGTCGCTGCCGCGGACGGCCACCAACAAGCTCAACCGTCGGCTGCTGCGCGAAACCGCAACGGCCGTTGCGGAAGTGATGACCAAGTGAGGCCGTCGAACCGGCGGGTTGCAACCGAGTCGACGCGCGTCGGAGAGGACTGTCATGCCTGACTATCACCCGCCGGTCGAGGATCTGGCGTTCGTCCTCAATGACGTGCTCGCCGTGGGTCAATTCACTTACTCAGGATTCGAGAACCTCGACGAGGATCTTGTTTTGTCCACCATCGATGTCTTTGGCTCCTTCGCGGCCAAGGCGATTGGGCCGCTGAACGCCGAGGGTGACCGGGTTGGGGCAACGCTGGGTGCCGACGGTGTGGTGTCAGCACCCGGCTTCGCCGACGCATACCGTGACTTTGTGAGCGGCGGCTGGCCGGCGCTAACCTGTCGCACCGAGGATGGCGGCGATGGCATGCCAGGCATCCTCTACACCATCGTCGAGGAGATGCTTGCCGGGGCCAATCTGTCGTTCGCGATGGCCCCGCTGACGTCGCCGGGCGCCTACCAGGTGATCACCAGCTGCGCGTCAGAGGAGCTCAAGGCCCGGTTCCTGCCGAAGATCGTGACCGGCGAATGGGCGACGGCGATGTCGCTGACCGAGCCGCAGTGCGGATCGGCGCTGGGCCTGCTGCGAACTCGGGCTGAGCCCCGGACCGATGGCAGCTATGCGATCACCGGCACGAAGATGTTCAACAGCTGGGGTGATCATGACATGACCGAGAACATCGTGCACCTGGTGCTCGCGCGGTTGCCTGACGCACCGGAAGGCATCAAGGGGATCAGCCTGTTCCTGGTGCCGAAGTATTTGGTGGAGCCCGACGGTGTTCGGGGCCAGCGCAACACATTTTCCGTCAGTTCGTTGGAAAACAAGCTCGGTGTCCACGCAAGTCCCACATGCGTAACGAACTTCGACGGCGCGACTGGGTATCTGATCGGTACCGCCAACCGCGGCATGGCGAACATGTTCATCATCATGAACTCCATGCGGCTGGCGACCGGCGCGTGCGCGGTGGGAGTGTCGGACGCTGCGTACCGTAACGCGCTGACCTACGCTCGGGAGCGCCTCGCGGGACGCTCGGTATCCGGCGCGAAATACCCTGATCTGTCAGGTGATCCGATCATCGTGCACCCCGACGTGCGCCGCATGCTGATGACGATGCGGGCCTTCGTGGAGGGCTCTCGAGCATTGTGTTTGTGGGTGAGCCTGAACCTGGATCTCAGCGAGGTTCATCCGGATCCGCAGCAGCGCAAGGCCCACGAGGCGTTGGTCTCGTTGCTCACGCCCGTGGTGAAGGCGTTCCTGTCCGACAAAGCGTTTGAAAGTACGGACATCGCGTTGCAGTGCTTCGGTGGGCATGGCTTCATTCGCGACAACGGCGCCGAGCAATACCTCCGCGACGTGCGGATGCTGAGACTGGGGGAGGGCACCAGCGGTATCCAGGCGATGGACTTCGTCGGCCGCAAGGTGGTGAGCGACGATGCCCGTGTCCTCCAACAATATTTCGATTCGATCCGGGAGACGGTGCGCGGAGCAGATCTGCCTGGCGTCACCGCCGCGCTTCGGCAGGCCCTGGACTCGGTCGTGGATCTCACCGAGGAGCTGCTGCCACGGTGGAAGAGCGATCCGCAGGACATGGCCGCGGTGTCACTGGACTACCTGCACATGGTGGGTTATCTGTCGCTCGGTCATATGTGGGCAAAGTTGGCCCACACAGCGATTGAGCGACTGAAGGGTTCGCCGAAGAACCCGACATTCCTCGAGAACAAGGTTCGAACCGCGCGCTTTTACTGCTCGTACTTGTTGCCCGAGATCGAGGCTCTCGCCGTGCGAATCCGGGCCGGCGCGAGCGCGACGATGGCCATTCCCGATAACGCCTTTTGATTCCGCCGCCCCACTCGCGGCAGAAGGCCCCGGTGCTGTACAACCCAAGCCGACCTGCCAGACGTCGG
>DATFCF010000508.1:0-2109 GCA_035253445.1 Mycobacterium sp. | reverse complement strand
CCAGCAGCAGCCGAGGCAGTAGAGGCCGTGCATGCTCCCCATCCGCAATGCACCCCGGGGGCGGGTGACTGCCGTGCCGAACCGCATGAAGAAGGAGAGCGGTGAGCGGCAATGGCGAAGGCACAGCGACTTGAGCGGGGTGAGCTGCCAGATCGCGGCGGCCAGCAGGACCAACCCGGCCAACCAGCCCGTCCAGGCCCGGCCCTCCTTGATCGGGTCCATCAGAGCTCGCCACCCCAGGTAGGCCGGCAACCCAAGCGATGTCCACACCGCGAGGTAGCCGAGGACGAGAAACGGCAGTGGCGCGACGCGACCGGCCGCTGCAGCTCGGCCGTAGAGCCTCACCACCGGCGAGATCGCCGGGAACATCATCGCCGTCATCATCGCCACCCACGCCACGATGAAGGCGACGAACGACATTGCCACCTGCGGCTCCATCGACATGCCTGGGTGTGGCTCCATCGCCATACCGTCGCCGCCCATATCCCCGGCACTGACGGCTGACCACCACCAACCGACGCCCGCCAGGACCAGCAGCGCCACCGGCAGCCAAATGTCGGTCCTGCCGGAAACCCCACGAATGTCGCTCGCGCTCAAGACGGCCACCACCCTTGACAAAAACTATGGCACCGTTCGGACGCTAAGTCCGGGGATTTGCCAGCTAGGCCGTCAGCTCGATGTGATGGGCGCCGCCGACGCCGGCATACCGCTGCGGGCTGCAGGTCAGCACGATGACCTGCCCGTCGCCGCCGACGGCGTCGAACACCGCACCCATCTTGGCCAGCCGCTCGGCGTCGGTGAATCCCAGCGCATCGTCGATGACCACCGGAACGCTGTCTTCCTTGGCGACCAGTGCCGCGCCCGCCAGTCGTGCGACGATGCCCAGCTGTTCCTTCGCCCCGCCGGACAGCGACTCATACGGCACGGTGCGGCCCGACAGTGTGCGGCTGCAGATCTGTAGCGCGCTGTCGATCTCGACTTCGAATGTCTCGCCGAAGACGATGCGGCCCAACCGTTCCACTTGATTGCGGAACGGGTCGACGTAACGCAGCCGCGTGGCGTCGCGATGGCGCGCCATCACCGCACGCAACAACTGCGCGGCACGGGCTCGACGGTGCACGCGCAGGTACTCGGCTTCTGCGTGTTCCCGCTCGGTGGCCGCCGCATCCAGTTGCCCCTTGCGGCCCTCTGTACCGAACACCTTCAGCTGCGCGCTGACTTCGCGCAGCGCCTCGGTTACCTCATCGTGACGGCGTTGCAGCGATTCGGCACTGCGCCGCGCATCGTTGAGCGCGGCGCTGACGGTGTCCGGCGGGGTTCGGGCCAGCTCGGCACGCAGCTGCCCGACCAGCCCGGCGGCGCGTCGCGCCTTCTCCGCGTCGGCTTCGGACTTCACGGCCAACTCGTCATCGCCGACCGCCGCCCGCTGAAGGGTCAGCCGCTCGCGCGCAACGGTCAGTTCGGTCTGCGCGGCGGTCAGCTTCTCGCGCAGCACGCTGGCATGTGTCGACCTATCCCCCAGCCGCTTCGCCGCCGCTTCGGCAACCTTGCGATGTGTCTCGCAATCGGCGATCGCCTTCTGGTGGCCCGCCACGGCGGCATCCAGCTCGGCGCGAGCGGTCGTGACATCGGCTTCCAGGTCGAACAGGCCGGCGTCGGACGGCACGCGGTCATGCAACTGCGCCAGCCGCGTCCGCAGGTCTTCGGTGGCGTCGTCGGTTGTCAGCGCCTCCAGCCTGGCGCGGAACCGGTCACGAGCTGATACCAACTCGCGCCGTTGTCCGTCGAGCACCCGTGCGGCCGCGACGTCGCCGACCTGAGCTTTGGCCAGCGCCGCCGCCAGAACTTCTTGGGCCGCATCGAGTTTGGCTTGGGTGGTCGACGCCGGTGTCCCCGGCACCACACGCGCGGTCAGCAGGCCCGGCAGTTCGATATCGGTCGGCGCGCTGGCGCTTGTGGACCACGTGGCGCCGGCTTCGAGGGCGACCGGTTCGCCGTCGAGCACCAGCTCGACGTCCGACACCGCGACGAGCTCGATCCGCGCGGACATCAGCTCGACCTGACCGGCGGCCAGTTCGACCGCGGCGGCAGCGTCCTCGATGGTCCGCA
>DATFCF010000507.1:0-7292 GCA_035253445.1 Mycobacterium sp. | reverse complement strand
GCGGCGGATGCTGTCCGGTGAGATCGAGACCATGCGGGTGCCCGCGAATCCGCTCGACGTGCTGGCCCAGCACACCGTCGCCGCGTGCGCGCTGGAGCCGCTCGATGCGGACCTGTGGTTCGAAGCCGTGCGCCGGAGCGCGCCGTTCGCGACGCTGCCGCGCAGTGCGTTCGAAGCTACGCTCGACCTGCTGTCGGGCAAGTACCCCTCGACCGAATTCGCCGAGTTGCGGCCGCGGTTGGTGTACGACCGCGACGCAGGCACGCTCACCGCGCGACCCGGCGCGCAGCGGCTGGCCGTCACGTCTGGCGGTGCAATCCCCGACCGCGGCCTGTTCACCGTGTACCTCGCGTCCAGTGCGGAGTCTGAAAAGCCCTCGCGGGTAGGCGAACTCGACGAGGAGATGGTCTACGAGTCCCGGCCCGGCGATGTCATCTCGCTGGGGGCGACCAGTTGGCGGATCACCGAGATCACCCACGACCGCGTGCTGGTCATCCCCGCCCCTGGACAACCGGCGCGGCTGCCGTTCTGGCGCGGCGACGGCGTCGGCCGGCCCGCCGAACTCGGCGCCGCCGTGGGAGCGTTCACCGGCGAGCTCTCGCGGCTCGGCAAGGACGAGTTCTTGGGCCGTTGCCGGGCAATGGGTTTCGATGACTTCGCGTCCGACAATCTGTGGCAGCTCATCGACGACCAGCGTCAAGCGACCGGCACGGTGCCGACCGATTCGACGTTCGTGGTGGAGCGGTTCCGCGACGAACTCGGCGACTGGCGGGTGATCCTGCACTCGCCGTACGGGCTTCGGGTGCACGGCCCGCTGGCGCTGGCGGTATCGCGTCGGCTGCGCGAACGCTACGGCATCGACGAGAAGCCGACGGCCTCCGACGACGGCATCATCGTGCGGCTTCCCGACACCGAAGACACCGCGCCGGGTGCCGATCTCTTCGTGTTCGACGCAGACGAGATCGAGCCGATTGTCACCGCCGAGGTCGGCGGTTCGGCGCTGTTCGCCTCGCGGTTCCGCGAATGTGCCGCTCGCGCATTGCTTTTGCCGCGCCGCCATCCGGGAAAGCGCTCACCGCTGTGGCATCAGCGCCAGCGGGCCGCACAACTGCTCGACGTCGCCCGCAAGTATCCGGACTTCCCCATCGTGCTGGAGGCGGTGCGCGAATGCCTGCAGGACGTCTACGACGTGCCCGCGCTGACCGAGTTGATGCACCGCGTCGCGCAGCGCCGGCTGCGGATTGTCGAAGTCGAGACCACCACACCATCGCCGTTCGCGGCGTCGCTGCTGTTCGGCTACATCGGCGCATTCATGTACGAGGGCGACAGCCCGCTGGCCGAGCGGCGCGCCGCGGCGCTGTCGCTGGACAGCGTGCTGCTGGCCGAGCTGCTGGGCCGCATCGAAATGCGCGAGCTGCTCGACCCGCAGGTCATCGCGACCACCACGCAACAACTGCAGCATCTCAGCGACGACCGGTTGGCCCGTGACGCCGAGGGCGTCGCCGACCTGCTGCGAGTGCTGGGGCCGCTGACCGAACGCGAGATCGCCGACCGGTGCACCACCGAAGACGTCGGTGGCTGGCTCGACGGCCTTCGCGCCGCCAAGCGCGCCCTGACGGTGTCCTTCGCCGACCAAACGTGGTGGGTGGCGGTCGAAGACATCGGACTACTGCGCGACGGCGTCGGTGTGGCCGTACCCGTCGGCGTGCCTGCGGCCTTCACCGAATCGGTTGCCGATCCGTTGGGAGAACTGCTCGGCCGGTACGCCCGCACCCATGGCCCGTTCACCACTCACGACGTGGCGGCGCGCTTCGGCCTCGGACTGCGGGTCACCGCCGACGTGCTCGGCCGGCTCGCCATCGACGGCCGGCTGATACGCGGTGAGTTCACCACCGGAGCCGCAACGGCGGCGACATCTGGCTCAGCGGTCGAGTCCATCGAATGGTGCGACGCCGACGTGCTGAAGATCCTTCGGCGCCGGTCCCTTGCCGCGCTACGGGCGCAGGTGGAACCGGTCAGCACCGCCGCGTATGGCCGCTTCCTGCCGGCCTGGCAGCAGGTGGGTACCCACAATTCGGGGATCGACGGCCTGGCCACTGTGATCGAACAGCTTGCGGGAGTGCCGATCCCGGCGTCGGCGCTCGAGCCGCTGGTATTCGGTCAGCGTGTCCGCGACTATCAACCCGCGATGCTCGACGAGTTGCTCGCATCAGGAGAGGTCACCTGGTCGGGGGCCGGCCAGATCGGCGGCGGCGATGGCTGGATCGCGTTCCACACTGCCGATTCGGCCCCGCTGACGCTGGCCGCGCCGGTGGAAATCGAATTCACCGACACCCACCGCGCAATCATGGAAACCCTTGGCGGCGGCGGCGCTTTCTTTTTCCGGCAGCTGGCCGACAACCCCGGTGACGACTTCAAACAGGCGCTGTGGGAACTGATCTGGGCGGGCTGGATCACCGGCGACACGTTCGCACCGGTGCGGTCGATGCTGTCCGGCACGCGCCGCTCGACGGGTCGGCGCGGCGCTCCAGCGCATCGGCAGCGTCAACGGCCGCCACGGTTGAGCCGCTACAGCGTGGCGCACGCGCAGGTCCGCAATTCCGATCCGACCGTTGCCGGCAGGTGGTCGGCGCTGCCCGTCGCCGAACCTGAATCCACTGTGCGGGCACATTTTTCGGCCGAGATTCTGCTCAACCGCTATGGCGTGCTGACCAAGGGCGCGGTCGCGGCCGAAGGGGTGCCGGGTGGCTTCGCGATGCTGTACAAGGTGCTGACCGCATTCGAAGACGCGGGGCGATGCCAGCGCGGCTACTTCGTCGAGTCGTTGGGTGGCGCCCAGTTCGCGGCTGCGTCGACGGTGGACCGGCTGCGGTCCTACCTCGACTCCGTGGACCCGGAACGCCGCGAGTATCACGCCGTGGTGCTGGCGGCGGCTGATCCCGCCAACCCGTACGGCGCGGCCCTGCCGTGGCCCGGTCAAGGTCCAGGCCGCAAGGCCGGGGCGCTGGTCGCAATCGTCGACGGGGAGCTGGCGTGGTTCCTCGAGCGAGGTGGACGCACGCTGCTGAGCTTCACCGACGACGCCGAGGCGCATGTCGCTGCGGCGGCGGCGCTGGCCGGTCTGGTGAGCGCCGGGCGCGTGCAGTCGTTGGTGGTCGAGAAGGTCAACGGGGTGCCCGTGCTGGAGCCTGGTGCCGAAGGTGAGCGGGCGGCGGTGCAGGACGCGCTGCTCGGCGCCGGGTTTGCCCGCACGCCGCGAGGCCTGCGGCTGCGCTGAAACGGCTAAGCCGTTTCGGCCCGGTGCGGCTTTGAAACGCCGTCCCAGCCGGATCGCTGGAAGCGGAGGCGGACCAGCATGTCGTCCCAGTGCTCGAAGCGTGTGGACTGGCCGAGCGGCCCGTCGAGATCGTCCACCAGTAGCACCGCCGGGTTGGAATCCGCACGGTCGCGGTAGTCGAGCAGCACGGCGCGACCGTGATCGGCCTCCAGCACGATCAGCCGATCGGCGCCGGAATGCCGTTCCTTCCACGGCATCTCGCCCGGCG
The DNA here is from genome assembly GCA_035253445.1 of Mycobacterium sp. Classification (GTDB taxonomy): domain Bacteria; phylum Actinomycetota; class Actinomycetes; order Mycobacteriales; family Mycobacteriaceae; genus Mycobacterium. The sequence goes on along the minus strand of DATFCF010000507.1, from coordinate 3,747 downwards.
GGAAGGTGATCCGGTCCGAGAGGTCGGCGAGGCTGACGACGTGTTCGAGCGGAACGGGAAAGCGCATGACCTCGAGGTCATCGACGAAACGGGAGGAGACTCCCCCGCCGTTCTTTTCCCGCCAGAGCGTGACCAGGCTCGTAGGCAACGTGACACCAAGCCGGGCATGCGTCTCGGCGACCAGCGCATCATCGGCCGCAAGGTGCGGCGCCAATCCGTCCCCCCGCTGCGTCGCCTGGGCATGGAACGGGTGCGGCCCCGCGTCCCCCCAGTACCGCCGGGCGCGGTCGGCCTCGGACACCTCCCCCAGCGGTGTGCTGAGGTCCCGTCGCGCCGCACGGGCGTCGTAGGGCCGGTCACGCCGAAGCGCACCGAAGAATGCGTCGAAGGTGTCGAATGCGATATCGATCGGATCGTCGCCGCTCTTGTCGTAGTCGACAATCAGCACTCGCGGCTCGGGCCCGCCCGAATAGTCGAGCAGCGTCATGTCTCCATAGCGGGCTTGCAGGATGACGAGACTGTCGGCGCCGGCAGGCACCTCGTCGGGATCGTCGGTGAAATCCGCGTAGTGCTCGGCGACGGTGCGCAACCGCTCAAGAGGCGCAAGAGACGAATAGTCGATTGAGAATGCGCCACGCCAGTCGTCGTAGACGGGCTTCGGGTCGGCCTTGAGGGGCACGTAGAGCGACCCGACGTAACCCCCGTTCATGATGCGGTACAGCTTGCGAAGCGTCACGGGCAACCGCACGCCCAGTCTTTCCTCGGCCTCGGCGATCATGTCCTCGCGTGCGGCAAGGGGTTGCTTCTCGACTGTCGCGCCGCGCTTCTGAAGCGCCTGCTGCGATGCGTTCACCCGCCAGTAGCCGGGGGACTTGAAGAAGGTGTCGAGGGTCAGCGTCGTCGGATCGATGTCGAGTTCGGGCGTTTCGGGCGTTTCGGGCACAGTATTCGCCGTCACGCCCGGGGATCGGGCCGACGTGCCCTCGAGACGGATGATCGCTGCGCCGGCGACGATCCCAGTGGCGAGCAACGCACCCAGCCAGATGGCGTCCGCCGCCGACAACACCGCGATCGGCCGGTATCCCGCGAACAGCCTGCCAAGGCCAAGGCCGATCAGATAGCAGACGCCGGCGACGATCGCCTGGATCGGCAACGTGACAAGCACGGCAAGCGCGACCTGCCCGGCGCCACCTGCCCGCCACGCCGCCGTCCAGGCGTTCCACTTGCCGAGCGCGTAAAGCACCGTGAAAACGACCGCCGCCAGACCGACTGTCCACGGCGAGCGGTGCAGCCAGCCAGCCGCGATCATCGCTGCGACGACGGTCAACGCCGTCATGATCCGCAGGCCGCCGGCGCGCTTGTCCATGACTCTCCCCGCCACGATCGAGTTCATCCGTTGGTGTGCCCCGCCGACATTAGTAACGATCTTCGCGCGGGGAACATCGGGCGCTCGGATATCGCTCGGTAGGCGCATGAACTCCCCCATCACGACACCGTTCGGCTTCGAATCGACCGCCGCGACGAGTACGGCATCTCCGGCGTAGCGCCCTGCGCGCTTGATCCCGCCAATGCCGAACGGCTATGGGATCTTTCGCTGAATCTGATTCAATGAGACATGCCTGAGGGCGACACCGTTTGGCACACCGCCGCCATCCTGCGCGATGCGCTGGTCGGCAAGTCCCTCACCCGATGCGACATCCGCGTGCCGCGCTACGCGACCGTCGACCTGACCGGCCAGGTCGTCGACGAAGTCATCAGCCGAGGCAAGCACCTGTTCATCCGGATCGGACCGGCCAGCATTCATTCGCATCTGTTGATGGAGGGCAGCTGGAAGGTCGGCCCGGTCAGCAAGCCGAGCCGGGCGGGCTACCGGATCCGGATCATTCTGGAAGCCGGCGATGTTGCGGCGGCCGGCATCGACCTCGGTGTGCTCGAGGTCCTAGAGCGCTGCCACGATATGGACGCCGTCGCCCATCTCGGACCCGACTTGCTCGGCGGCGACTGGGATCCGCGCGCCGCGGCGGCCAACCTGACCGCCGACCCGGATCGGCCCTTGTCCGAGGCGTTGCTCGATCAACGAGTGATGGCCGGTGTCGGCAACGTGTACTGCAACGAGCTGTGCTTTGTGACCGGACACCTGCCCACCGCAACCGTCAGCGCTGTCAAGGACCCGCTGCGCATGGTGCAGCGAGCCCGAGACATGTTGTGGCTCAACCGGTCACGCCGGAGTCGGGCCACGACGGGCGACACCCGTCGTGGCCGCGAGTTGTGGGTGTACGGCCGCGCTGGGCTACCGTGCCGTCGCTGCGGCACCATCATCGAGTCCGACAGCGGCGGGGACCGCATCACTTACTGGTGTCCCACCTGTCAGACGTGATGGCAATGCCAGCTTGAAGATCTTGCGCACCACGGTGCCGAACTGACGTGGCAACGACCCGTTGTTGTACGGGATGCCGTAACGCTTGCAGATCTCCCGCACCTCGTGAGAGATCTCCGCGTGGCGGTACGCCGGGACATCGGGAAACAGGTGGTGCTCGATCTGGAACGACAGGTTGCCGCTCAGCAGATGAAACAGCTTGCCGCCGGTGAGGTTTGCCGATCCCAGGATCTGGCGGAAGTACCACTGCCCGCGAGTCTCGGCCTTGGTCTCCTCGATCGAGAACTCCTGGACATCCTCGGGGAAGTGTCCGCAGAAGATGATCATGTACGACCACACGTTGCGAATCAGGTTGGCTGTCAGGTTGCCGGTGAACACCCACGGCGCAAACGGTCCGGCCAGCAGCGGGAACGCGACGTAATCCTTGAGCGTCTGCCGCTTGGTCTTGCGCCAAATGCCTTCGAGGATCTCGCGTTTGTCGGCGAGGCTGATCTCGCCGGCGCGAATCCGCTCGGTCTCCATTTCGTGCAGCGCGACGCCGTATTGGAACAGCACCATCAGCAAGAAGGCATAGACGGGATTGCCCAAGAAGTAGGGCCGCCACTTCTGATCCTCGCTCATCCGCAGGATGCCGTAGCCGATGTCGCGGTCAAGGCCGACGATGTTGGTGTACGTGTGGTGCATGTAGTTGTGCGAGTGCCGCCACTGGTCACCCGGGCACGCGGTGTCCCATTCGAAGCCACGGCTGGAGATGGTCGGGTCGCCCATCCAGTCGTACTGGCCGTGCATGACGTTGTGGCCGATCTCCATGTTGTCGATGATCTTCGACAGGCCGAGCATCGCGGTGCCGGCGAGCCAGAACGGCGGGAAGATGCCGCCGAACAACAGCGCTCGGCCTCCGACCTCGAGGGTGCGCTGCGCCTTGATGATTCGCCGGATGTAGGTGGCGTCACGTTCACCGAGGTCGGCGATGACGCGTTCCTTCAATGCGTCGAGCTCACGGCCGAACGCCTCGGCCTGCTCGGGTGTCAACGTGACGGTCTTTCCGCCGACGGTTTTCTCGATGGTTCGTTGCCGCATTGTGGTGACAGTCATTGTTTGTCCTCCTGGTCCTTTCGATTTCACAGCGCGACGTCGACGTCGCCGACTGGAACGGACACGCAGATCTGCACGTCCTCCTCGTCGGCGCTCGATACCGCGCCGGTGATGAGGTTGCGCACGACGCCGCGGGTTTTGCGGCGGGTGCAGCTGTGGCAGATGCCCATCCGGCATCCGCTCTCCGGGGTGAGGCCCGCGGCCTCGGCTTGGTCGAGAATGGGCCGGCCATCGTCGACGACGTCGACAGCCGCGTCGGTGAATGCCACACGGCC
>DATFCF010000506.1:0-3166 GCA_035253445.1 Mycobacterium sp. | reverse complement strand
GGCGGGGTCGACCAAGATCGGGCGGGCGACCGACAACGACATCGTCATCCCCGACGTGCTGGCGTCGCGCCACCACGCGACGTTGATCCCCGGTCCGAGCGGCACCGAGATCCGCGACGAGCGCAGCATCAACGGCACGTTCGTCAACGGCGCGCGCGTCGAATCGGCAATGCTGAAGGACGGCGACACCGTCACGATCGGCAACGTCGACCTGGTGTTCCGCGGGGGCACGCTGGCACGCCGCACCGAGACCGAAGCCGCGACCCGCACCGGCGGTCTGGACGTGCACGGCGTCACGTGGGTCATCGAGGGCAACAAGACACTCCTGGACAACATCTCGATCGCGGCGCGCCCTGGCACGTTGACCGCCGTCATCGGGCCCTCGGGTGCGGGTAAGTCGACGTTCGCCCGGCTGGTCGCCGGCTATACCAACCCGACGACCGGCACGGTGTCATTCGAGGGGCACGACGTCCACGCCGAGTACGCCTCGCTGCGGTCCCGGATCGGCATGGTGCCGCAGGACGACGTCGTACACGGCCAGCTGACCGTCCGGCAAGCGCTGATGTACGCGGCCGAACTGCGGCTGCCACCCGATACGAACAAGGCAGACCGCGAAAAGGTCGTCTACGAGGTGCTCGAGGAACTCGAGATGACGAACCACCTCGACACCCGCGTCGACAAGCTCTCCGGCGGCCAGCGCAAGCGCGCATCGGTGGCGCTAGAGCTGCTGACCGGTCCATCGCTGCTGATCCTCGACGAGCCGACGTCCGGCCTGGACCCCGCGCTGGACCGTCAGGTGATGACGATGCTGCGCCAGCTGGCCGACGCCGGCCGCGTGGTGCTGGTGGTCACGCACTCGCTGACGTATCTCGACGTGTGCGATCAGGTGCTACTGCTGGCCCCCGGCGGTAAGACCGCGTTCTACGGGCCGCCGAACCAGATCGGTTCGTCGATGGGCACCACCAACTGGGCCGACATCTTCAGCGCGGTCGCGGGTGACCCGGACGCGGCCCAAAAGCGGTTCATCGCCCAGCACGGCCCGCCGCCACCGCAGCCGCCCGCACAGAAACCGACAGACCTCGGCGCGCCCACGAAAACCAGCCTGCGGCGGCAGTTTTCGACGATCGCGCGCCGCCAGATGCGGCTGATCGTGTCCGATCGCGGTTACTTCATCTTCCTGGCGTTCCTGCCGTTCATCATGGGTGTGCTGTCGCTTTCGGTGCCCGGCGACGTCGGCTTCGGCGTACCCGTTCCGGCGATACAGGGTGGCGCGGCGCCCAACGAGCCGGGGCAGATCCTGGTGCTGCTCAATGTCGGCGCCATCTTCATGGGTACCGCGTTGACGATCCGCGCCCTCATCGGTGAGCGCGCGATCTTCCTGCGCGAGCAAGCGGTCGGATTGTCCACATCCGCATATCTTTTGGCCAAGGTCTTCGTCTTCGCCGGGTTCGCGCTGCTGCAGTCGGCGATCGTCGTCGGCATCAACGTGTGGGGCAAGAAGTGGGGCCCTGGGGCCGTGACCAGCGGCGTGGTGATACCCCCGCGGACCCTGGAGCTGTACGTCGACGTCGCGGCCTGCTGTGTGGCGGCGGCCATGACCGGCTTGGCACTCTCGGCGCTGGCCAAGTCGAACGAGCAGATCATGCCGCTGCTGGTGATCGCGATCATGTCGCAGCTGGTGTTCCAGGGCGGCATGATCCCGGTGACCGGCCGGGTAGGGCTTGATCAGTTGTCATGGTTTACGCCCGCGCGGTGGGGATTCGCCAGCACCGCGTCGACGATCGATCTCATCAGACTCGTCCCCGGTCCGCTGACTCCGCAAGACTCGCATTGGAGGCACACGCCCGGCGCATGGTGGTTCAACATGGCCATGCTCGGGGCGGTCTGCGTCGGCTATCTGAGCTTCGTGCGCTGGAAGATTCGCCTCAAGGGCGGCTGATCTTCCGCACGCCAGTGACAGCATGAAATCCCCTGAGACACCGTTGTTCTGCGGCACGGCGTTGGCCGAGCGCATCGAGAGCGCCGAGGCGGCGCTCATCGCTGCTGCGACCGAAGCTGCGCGGCGCCGCGGCACCGACCCGTCGCCGTTCGTGACTCCGGTCTGCGGCGGGATGGCGTGCTTCGCGGAGGACGGCTCGCCGTTCAACAAGGTTGTCGGCGTGGGGTTCGGCGGCGTGCCTGACAGGGCCGCGCTGGACGAAATCGAGCAGGCCTTCGCTGCCCGCGGCAGCGCGACGCAAGTCGAGTTGACGCACCTCGCAGACCCCGAAATCGGGGTGGCGCTGACGGCCCGGCGATATGCGCTCGTGTCGTTCGAGAACGTGCTCGGACGCGCCTTGGATGGCAAACAGGAGCGAGTGTCCCCGCCGGGGGTCGAGGTTCGGCCCAGCGGTGTCGACGAGTTCGAGGCGTGGCTCGATGTCGTTGTCGAGGGCTTCGCGCACCCGGATACCCAGGGCATGCCGTCGGACGAGGAGTTTCCTCGCGACACCCTCGACCGTGCTACCCGTGACATGGCGGCCGCGGGCGTGACGCGCTATGTCGCGCTGCACGACGGCGCGATCGCGGGCGCGGCAAGTGTCCGGATGGCGGACGGTGTCGCCCAGCTCACCGGCGCGGCGACGGCACCCGCGCGCCGCAGGCACGGAGTCCAGACCGCGTTGCTTTCGGCACGGCTGGCCGATGCCGCCGCTGCGGGGTGCGACATCGCAGTGGTCACCACTGCACCCGGTTCGAAATCGCAAGAAAACGCGCAACGACGCGGCTTTCACCTGCTGTACACGCGCGCGATTCTGGTGAAGGACTCGCCAGGGCCCACACGGTGAGCGTGTCACGCTGATGCGGTCTGCGTGCCCTCGTCCACCACGTCCATGCTGAGGAATTCGGGCGCTTTGATGACCCTGCGCAGCATGAACCGGATGAAAGCCGGCATGTCGGAAGCGTTTTCGTCGCGGTACAGCCGAGGGGCGCCAAGCCGGTAGTGCCTGCGCCTGGTTTCCAGTTCACATCCGCCCGCGGCCATGACATTGCGCACCCAGTCCGTATTCGACCCGTACGTGAGCGCGATGACGTAACCGCCCCGGCGCCGAAACGCCCATAGCGGGGTTCGGAATGTCCGCCCCGATTTACGCCCGCGGTGTATGACGACCGCCCATCCCGGCGCCCA
>DATFCF010000505.1:0-13106 GCA_035253445.1 Mycobacterium sp. | reverse complement strand
CGCTCGCCCAAAAGCGCGCGTCGCAACATATGCATCGCGACGGTTGTCGACCGCTCGCGGATGTCGGTGCGGTTGCCTGGCAGCCGCACCGTGCGGGTGTCGATGAAACCGCCGGCGAGCTTGACGCTGAAACAGACCGTGCCGACCGGCTTTTCGTCGGTGCCACCGCCAGGCCCGGCGACGCCGGTGATTGCGACCGCGGTGTCCGCGCCGAAGCGGCTGAGCGCGCCGTCGGCCATCGCCTCGGCCACTGGCTCGGACACCGCGCCGTGCGTCTCGATGAGTGCAGAGTCGACGCCGAGTAGATCGGTCTTCGCCTCGTTGGCATAGGCCACCACGCCGCCCGCAACATAGGCCGACGAACCGGCCAGCTCGGTCAGCCGTGCGGCGAGCATGCCCGCTGTGCACGACTCCGCTGTCGCGATCCGTCGCCCGGCGAGCAGTCCAGCGACCTGATCATCCACGCTCGCACCGTCTTCGGAGAAGATCTGGCGCCGGTGCCGGTCCCGCAGCAGGGCCATCAGATCGGCGTAGATGTCCGCAGCACCGGGCTCGTAGCGCGTCACCATCTCGATTTCTCCACGCCGCAGGCACGTGGTGATCTCGAGCCGCTCGAAGCCATCGACTCGCTTCTCGGCATCGCGCAGAGTGTCGGCCAGGCCCGACTCCGGCAGGCCGAACATCCGGACCATCTCCTGGCGGTATGTCGTTCGGCCGGCGATCGCCTCCTGCACTGCGCTGGTTCCCACGGCGATCGGCCACATCGGCTGCAGTTCGCGCGGCGGCCCTGGCAAGACGATGACCGCAGGCGTTCCGGGGACGACGACTCCTGGCGCGGTTCCCACCGGGTCGATCACATGCGCTCCGGCCGGAATCAGGGCCTGCTTACGGTTGGATGCCTGCACCGCCTCGAGATCGACATTGTCGAAGCGCGCCATCAAGCGCTTGATGATGTCGCCGATCTTGGTTTCGAGCCCGGCGTCGAGTACCAGTTCGCGACCGCAGAAGCGCGCGACTGTCTCGACCGTCATGTCGTCGGCAGTCGGACCCAAACCGCCGCTGGTGACGATGAGGTCCATGCCTTCGCCGGCCAGAAACCGCAGCTGCGCTTCGATGTCCTGCGGGCGGTCACCGCACAGCGTGATGTGCGCCAGTTCAACGCCAAGCTCGAGGAGCCGGTCGGCGATCCAAGGTCCGTTGCGGTCCTGCACGCGTCCGGTGAGGACTTCGGTTCCGGTGACCACGATTCCCGCGCGTGCGCTCACGAGATACGAGACTACACACGGGCGTTAATGTCATTCTCCACGCGAAAGGGGATCGACGACGGCGCGCGCGTCCGCGATTTGGGTGCGTTGAGGAGCGGTGAGCGCTCCAGAACGCACACAACTCGCTTAGGTGATCGGCACGACAATGGGCGGCGAGTTGTATCCCGTCACCCTCACCCAGTTGGCGTCGACACCCGGCGTCGGGATCACCCCCTCGAGGTCAACCGTCTCACCCGGGAACACTGTTACGTAGTTGTCGCTGTACTCGATTGGCAGGATCTCATCGCCGTCGCGTGTCGACATGATCTCGGCGCGCTCGAAGAAACCGATCTGCCGGGACGGGTTGTGCAGCCGTACCGCCACGCGGTCGTCTCCCGCGCGCCGAGCACTCACCTGCAGCGGCACCCGCGCCATGTAGTCGAGTGCGGTCATGTCGGCCCAACTAGCCTGCTTGAGTTCGAAGGCGGCATCGTTGCGCGGGTCGCCGACGTCGTCGAGTTGCTGTGACTGCCAGTAGACGTTCTCGCCGACGACGTTGCCGGCGTCGTCGAACAGCTCGCAGCGCACGAAGAAAACCCTTGAGTCCCAAGCGACTCGGGGCAGCGTCAAGGCCCGCACCGCTCCCCCGGACGCCACGCTGATGTTGTCCGCGGTGCGGTCGTCGCGCACCCGGCCGGCAAGGTCATAGACCCGCACGCGCACCCGCAACCCCTGCTGCTGGTTCGGTGTCTGATTGACCACGGTGATATTGGCCGTGTCGTGATCGCCCGTCGCATAGGAGTCGAACACCGCAGACATCGGCCGCAGGCCCTTCTTGGCGCCGAAATACGCTCCGCCAGGGCGCAGGTAGTAGTCGAAGAGGTGTCCGAAGAACGACGGCCAATGGTTGTTGAGCATCCAGTAGATCGTCATCTTGTGGTTGTTCCAGCCGTTCGCGGCGAACGCTTCGAACTGGGCTCTGGTTGCTTCGTAGTGCGCGACCTGCGCCTTGCGCGCAAACTCCTCAGCGCTGTCGGACGCGCCGTAGCGGCGGTCGACGGCGCGCCGAATGCTCGTCAGTGCAGCGTTTTTCGGGTTGGAGCCGGCATGGAAAAACCATGCGTCGTTTATCGGCCACAGCTTGTCAGCGGGGATGAACTTCTTCAGGCTGGCGAACGGCGGGATGTGCTCGTTGTCGCCCTGTTCGGCGGTGGCGCCGCGGGTGGCCGCATAGCGCCCGCTGAACCAGTAACTGGGCGGGCGCCAGCTGTACGGACCCGCCATGTGGATACCGTCCCACATCCGCTCACCCGCAGCGTCTCTGGTCATCGAGGAAACGGTGTCGACGACGGCGTTTTGCCAGTGCAAGGCGGCGAGGTTGGCGCGGTAGCGCCCGAGCACTGCTGGAGGCGGCTTGCCGTCGCTGCCGTTTGCCCACACGAAGGCCGATGCGTGCCGGCGAATCATCTCGATCTGCGAACGCAGGCTGTCCTGCGCGACCCGGTTGTCCTCGTCATCCCATTGCGGCCACTTCTCCCACTGGTTACAACACATCCAGCCGAACATCAGTGGGATGCCCAGCTCGTCGGCCCGCTCAACGAGGCGCTCGCCGGGGAACTTGCCTTCGAAGCGAATCATGTTGAGGCCCAGATCCTTGACGTATTGCAGCACCGCTTCGTCGCGTGCGGGGTCATCGGCGAACAACAGGTCGGGGGCGTACGCGGCGCCGCGCACCAGGAAGTCCTTCCCATTGACCATCAGGTAGAAATTGCCGCCCTTGCCGAGTTCGGGGAATTGCTGGTCTCGATCGCGGTGCTGCGAAACGGTGCGAATGCCGAATCGTTGTTGGCTGGCGTCGGTCTCCCGGTTGTACTGCCGGAACTCCAGGCGAAGGTCGTACAGGTTGGGCTCGCCGAGCGTATAGGGCCACCACAGATCGGGGTTCTGGACGGTCAGCTGTGCGAATTTGTCTGGGGCGAAGCTGATCTCGCGTCGTTCCCCGGCCGCGAGCGTGATCGGTTGCTCAATCTGGATGCCCGGCTTGCCGGCTCTTGTGATTGTGGCCCGCAGAACACCCCGCACCTGTGTTGTGGATGAATTGCGAAGGCTCGAATAGATCGTCAGCCGAGCGGAATCAGTACGCGGCAACGGGAGCTCGGTGTTCACCACGGACGGACCGATCACCACAGCGCCGGAGACCTTCAGGGAGACGGGTTTCCAGATCCCGGCATTGCGGTCCGCCACAAAGGAATTGCCGTTGGCAGGGTTCTTCTGCGGGCCTTGGTAGCCCAGGTAATTCCAGTTGATCCAGTCATACCAGCTGTCGGCGAGTTCCACCCCGTTGATGTCCTGCAGCGCTTGCTCCGGTGTGATTTTCACTGCCAGCGTGTTCGACTCCCCGCGGTTGATCCATTGCGACACATCGAGTTCGTGCGCGGTATGCATGCCCACGATCTGCTTGCTGCCGGCGATCAGGTGACCGTTGAGCCAGATCTCGGCGCGGTAATTGATTCCGGGGAACTCCAAGACGTACGTCGAGTGGCCTGCAGGAGCGCCGAATGTGGTGCGATACCACCAGTCCTGCTTGTAGAGGTCTTGCGGGACTTCATCGCGCAGGTTCGCGCCGAAGTACAGGTTTGGGTACGTGCCGTCGGCCTGCAGGGTTTGCAGAACGGTGGCGGGCATTCGACTGATCGTGTGCCAGCCCGAGTCTTTGAACTCGGGCCGGGACACGGCGGCTCCGTCGGCCGACAAGCCTCTGGCAGAGATTAGCTTCCAGCCCTGTGCCAGCTCGATCTTGCCCGGCGGCGGTCCGGGGCGCGCGAAATCCGGGAAGTCTGCTGCGCACACCACCAGCAATAACGCCAAGGTGACGACGATTCGCAGGAGGATGTGCCGACGCACCAAGTAACCCTACCGATGCCCAGGCTCTCGCTGCTCGGCGCGGGTATACGCGCGCGAGCAGTGGACGCCAGGCGGTCGGTTCAGCCCGGCATCGCCCGGTGCGGGACATCGGCCACCAAGCCGCCGTCCATCACGAACTCGGCGCCGGTGGCGAACGACGACTCGTCGCTGGCCAGGAAGAGCACGAACGTCGCCACCTCGTCGGGCGTGCCGGGCCGGCCGAGCGGTGCTTGCACCATGTCCTCGGGCAGATGCTTGGTCATCGGCGTGCGGATGAAGCCCGGATGGATCGAGTTCACTCGGATCTTGCTCGACGCCAACTCGAGCGCCGCAGATTTCGTCAGGCCGCGTACCGCCCACTTGGAGGCCACATAGCTGTGCACCCAGGCAGCGCCACGCAGGCCCTCGATGGACGAGACGTTGATAATCGACCCACCACCGGCGGCGGTCATCGGCTCGATCGACGCCTTGATCCCGAGCATCGTGCCGGTGAGGTTGACGTCCAGCACGTTCTGCCACTTGGCGACGTCGAGCGACTTCAGCGGGCCCAACGCGACGATGCCGGCGTTGTTGACCAGCACGTTAAGCGTGCCGAACTCCTCGGTCGCCGTCGAAACCGCCGCCGTCCACTGGTCGAATTCGGTGACGTCGAGGTGGACGTAGCGCGCGGCCGCGCCGATGTCATCGGCAAGTGCCTTGCCCTCGTCGTCAAGGATGTCGCCGATCACGACTTTGGCGCCCTCGGCCACAAGCATCCGAGCATGTGCGGCGCCCATTCCCCGAGCGCCGCCACTGATGAGTGCAACTTTTCCATCCACACGTCCCATGACGGGTCAGGCTACACACACGCGATCGTGCTACAAGTAGAACCTGTTCCAGTTTGTGGAGGTGAAATCGTGGCGATCCGCGTAGCGCTCATCGGCACCGGCAACTGCGGCAGCCTCGCACTGAAGCAACTGGTGAACGACGCCCGATTCGAGCTCACCGGCGTATGGGTGTCCTCGGACGCCAAGGTGGGCAAGGATGCCGGTGAGCTGGCCGGTCTTGTCGTGACGACCGGCGTTGCCGCGACTAACGACCTCGACGCAATCATCGCGGCCAAACCCGACTGCATCGTGTACTGCGCGATGGGTGACACCCGGCTGGCGGAGGCGATGGGCGACGTTCGCAAGATCCTCGCAACGGGCATCGACGTCGTCGGATCGGGGCTGGGAGTCCTGCAGTACCCGTGGCAGGTGATCCCCGACAAGTACATCCAACGCGTCGAAGATGCTGCACGAGAAGGTAATTCGACGGTCTTCATGACAGGGGTCGATCCCGGGTTCGCAACTGATCTGCTGCCGCTCGCGTTGGCCGGTACGTGTCAGAGCATCGAGCAGGTGCGCACCATGGAGATCGCCGACTACGCCTCCTACGACGGCGCGACGGTGATGTTCGACGTCATGGGCTTCGGCAACGAGATCGGTGACCTTCCCATGCTTTATCAGCCGGGCGTGCCGAGCATCGCCTGGGGCACCGCGATCCGTCAGATGGCGGCGGGCCTCGGCATCGAGGTAGACGAGATCACCGACTCCGTCGAACAGGAGCCGGCGCCCGAGGACTTCGAGGTCGCGGTCGGCACCATCAAGAAGGGCACCGTCGCTGCGGTGCGGTTCCAGATCGAGGGCATCGTCAACGGCAAGCCGGCGATCGTCGTCGAGCACGTCACCCGGCTGCGGGGTGACCTGCGACCGGACTGGGCTCAGCCCGCTGCGCCCGGCGGCTCATATCGCGTCGAAATCATCGGTGAGCCGTCGTACACCATGGACATCTGCCCGACGAGCCGCAACGGCGACCACAACTATGCGGCCATCCTGGCGGCGGCGGGCCGGATCGTGAACGCCATTCCCGACGTCGTCGCCGCATCGCCCGGCATCCGGACCACACTGGACCTGCCACTGGTTACCGGAAAAGGGCTGTACGCCACATAGTTAGGCTGGACAACGTGACATTGCCGCCCTCGACACCCGATCCGATCGCGGAGATCGGTTCGAGTCCCGCGGGGCCGCAAGTCGGTGCCTTCTTCGATCTGGACGGCACTCTCGTCGACGGGTTCACCGCGACCGCCCATGCCGGTGATCGCATCCGTCGCAGGCAAGCGCGAATCGGCGAGGTGCTGGGTGTCATCGAGGCCTCGATGCGTTACCGGTTCGGCCGGATGCAGTTCGAGCGGCTCATGACCAGGGCCGCTGGCTATCTGCGTGGCGAGTCGCTCACCGAACTCGACGAGATCGGCGAGCGGTTGTTCGTGGAACGTGTTGCGTCGTGGGTCTTCCCGTACATGCACGGAATCGTGCAGGCGCATCAACAGCGCGGCCACACCGTGGTGCTCAGCTCGTCTGCGCTGACAATCCACGCCGAGCCGGTAGCCCGGTTTCTCGAGATCGCCCATGTGCTGTGCAACCACTTCGAACTCGACGACGAGGGTCTGCTGACCGGCCGGATTGCCAGGCCCGTCATCTGGGGTACCAGGAAGGCCAGCGCCGTCGAACAGTTCTGCGCCGGCAACGGTGTTGACCTACAACGCAGTTACTTCTACGCCGACGGCAACGAAGACGCGGCGTTGATGAAGCTGGTTGGCCATCCGCGACCGGTCAATCCTCGTCCCGGTCTGGCCGCGATCGCCCTGGAGAACGGCTGGCCGGTGTTGCGCGTCGCCGGGGTGCGTCGTCGGCGCGGATTGATGCGGCGCGGCTGAAGCCCGGCGGCCAGCTTCGGCCACCTCGGGGAGGCGCTCATGCGGGCGCTGTCCGACCGGGACATCGACGCGGTCGGGCTTGATGTGCGGCCCTCGGAGTGGACGCGCGTCGTCGGGTCGGTGGCCGATGCGGGGCTGGTGCGTGAGGTGACGTCAGGGGTCGACATCGATGCGGTCGCGACGATGGTGGCCCGCGGTGGTTCGGTGCGCACTCCACTGTCACAGGTGATTGGTTCAAAGGAGTACGCGGGCAGTTCGTATCACCTCGGCCAGTTCGCGCCGCCGGCTGGTTAGACTGCCGACAAGTGTCTACTCGCAACAGGACTGCGCACCTCGGCCTCTACGACACGCTCGCCGATTGGGAGGTCGGGCACCTGCTCGCCGAATTGCGCTCGGGCCGCTTCACCGGCGTGAAATTCGACATCGTCGCCGTGGCCGAGTCGCGTGACCCGATCACCACGATGGGCGGAGTGCGGATGCTGCCCGACGCCCTTATCGACGACCTCGATCCGGCCGACAGTGATCTGCTGATCCTGCCTGGCGCGGACATCTGGGACAGCGGCGGTGGGCAACCGTTCGTCGACGCCGCACGCCGGTTCCTTGAGTCGGGCGTGCCGGTCGCCGCGATCTGCGGTGCGACGTTTGGTCTTGCCGGTGCCGGGCTGCTCGACGGGCGCGACCACACCAGCGCCGCCGCCATGTATCTCGCCGCGACGGGATACCGCGGCGGCGACCGGTACATCGACGAGCGCGCGGTGGTCGACGGCGGCCTGATTACCGCAGGCCCGCAATCCCCCGTCCAGTTCGCCTGTGCGGCACTGGGTCACCTCGGCTTGGCGTCGGAGCGCACCCTCGAGGCCTACGAGCGGTTGTTCGACCGCGGCGACGCATCGGCGTTTCCCGTTCTGGCAGAAGCGCAGTCGGGATGACGGTCCGATGGACGCCGCGGCACTGCTGCTGACGGCGTGCGGCGGGTTCCTGCTCGCCGTGCTGTGGATGGACCTCATCTTCGACGTCCAGGTTCTCGGCCACCGCGGGCGGAGCGAACTGCCCGATTCTGTGCTCGCATCGATCGCGTCGTACTACCACCGCGCGACGACGACATCGCGGCCAATGAGTTACCTGATCGCACTTGTCATGGTTGTCTTGCTGGGCGCCTTGGGTTTTCAGGCCGTGCGGGGCAACGACGCCGGCTGGTCGCTCATTGCGTCGACGGTCCTCTCCGGATTCGCGGTGTTGCTGGCGTTGCTGCGCACCGTGCCGAATGCGGTTCGGCTCGGTAACCGCGTCGGAGGGACGGCGGAGCAGACGCGACTGGCGCGGGCCATCTTTCGGGACCACGCCGTGTGCCTCGGGTGTGTGGTCGCGTTCCTCGTGGTGCGGGTCGCCGCTGCCTGTCATCGCTGAGGCGCAATCGGGTTGCACGGTTCGCCCGTCGAGAACCACCACACTCAGGCGGCACAAGCCGCCTGACCCCATGTCCACCATCCGGGCGCATCGAACGATCGGTGCCGAGCCACGGCGTGGTGATGCTGTGGGTGACGTCGGCGTGCTAGGACACGTCTCAGCGCAAGGACGGTCCTACTGCACCGAACACAAGGAAGGCCACAGAGAAGGCCAGCCAACCCACGCTGGCGGCTCCGAAACCCACGGCCACCGACCGGGTCCCCGGACTGATAGACAGCGCAGCGGCGAGCAGGCCCGGGATGATCCATGTCGGGAAGAGCAGATAGAACAAGCCAGGATGAATGACACCAGATATCGCTCCGAGGATCAGCCCGGACACCGGTTGGACTGGGATTCCGTGCGTGTTTCTTCGCTCATCGATGCCTCGCGATTAGTGGGTCAGCGCCTGGCACAGCCCGAGCCAGGCTAGGACGGGCAGACCGATGAATGCGCCGAAGGTAACCGCGGCGCCGATCCGGCGCAGGGAACCGTTGCGCGCCGCATGGAACAACGCCAGGCCCCCCGGTCGGCGCGGATTCCACGGGAGTTAACCCGGGCGCGCTCATCCCCGGAGGCGCCGGGTAGACGTTGTTGAACTCATAAGGCAGCGTCGAGTCACCCACCGCGTGACCGGGGGCAGCAAGGAACAGAGGATGGTCTATGAGTGGGCTTTCCTGCAGCACGGGAGTAGCGGTGCCACCTATCGGCGGATACTGCGCCCTTCGCGCACCAATCTTCGTTGAAGAAATCGTGCAGACGAGGTCACTATCGCGGCCGTCTTAGGAATCGTCGTCGAGGCGCAAGCGGGCCAGCGCCGAACGGGCGTCGTCGGCACTGAAGCCGTCGAGCGTGCACATCAGCGCCGCCCGCCACGCTGCCAGCCACACCTTCGCCACGGCAGGTTGCGGGTCGAGCACCGAACGCACTGCGGACTCCAGCGCGTCGTCACGCCCCGGCGGAACCGGCGCGCCCATCAGGCGAACACGACCGGCGTCGACGACATAGTCGAAGGCCACGAGCAGCGCCGCCCGCACCGCAACGGTGGGCGGATCGTCGGCGCGGGCGGCCAGCGCCCCGGCGATCCGGTCGGCGGTCCGCCGCTCGACTTCGAGCCGGACAACCTCGTACAGCCCTAACTTGGTCCCGAAGTGGTGGTAGAGAGTGCCCGTTGTGACGTCGGCTTCTGCGCACAGCGCGACGACGTTGACGTCGTCGAACGCGTCGGTGCTGAACGCATCCAACGCGCGCAGAACCAGTCGTCCCTTCGACGAGCTTTCCGACGGGATCCACTCCGGCATGCCGGCGATCATAACTGGTTGTCGTGTTTCCGTAATTCGATTATGTTGGTGACATGACGACCGTGGAGTTTCTATATCTGCCGGTTCCCGAGTTGGCGCCCGCGCTCGCCTTCTACCGCGACACTCTGGGCTGGAATGAAGGGTGGCGAGAGGGCGACCACACCGTGACGCTCGCGATGCCCGGCGTCAACGTCCAGCTGATGGTCGACGTCGACCTCGAACGCGTGGGTCGGCCGGGACCGATTCTCGTCGTCGACGATGCCCGCGAATGGATCGATCAACGTCGGGGTGAGCTGACCGTGTGGCTCGAGCCCCTCGAGATTCCCGGTGGATGGTGGGCCGGGTTCGAGGACCCGCACGGCAACGCGGTGTACGTGCTCGACCAGTCCAACGAGGCATAGTCTTCGTCGGCGATTTCGACCTCGACCGGCCGGACGACGCAGATCTGCGCACCGTGGAAGCCGCTGCATGCGAGCCCCTTCCCGGATGACGGCGCGGCGCCTAAGCTAAACTAGAACACGTTTCAGTTCGGCGACCGCCCCCACCCGAGGAGCAGCATGCACACCCCCATCTGCGACGAGCTCAATATCGAGTTCCCGATCTTCGCCTTCACCCACTGCCGTGACGTCGTCGTCGCCGTCAGCAAGGCCGGCGGCTTCGGAGTGCTCGGCGCGGTCGGCTTCACCCCGGAACAGCTCGAGATCGAGCTGAAGTGGATCGACGAGAACATCGGCGATCACCCCTATGGCGTCGACATCGTCATCCCGAACAAGTACGAGGGCATGGACTCCGCCGATCTGTCCCCAGAGGTGCTCAAGAAGACGCTCAACGACCTCGTGCCCGAGGAGCATGTGGAGTTCGCCCGCAAAATTCTCGCCGACCACGGCGTGCCGGTCGACCACAGCGACGACGATGCGATGCAGCTGCTGGGCTGGACCGAGGCGACCGCCACCCCGCAGGTGGAGGTGGCGCTGCAGCACCCCAAGTGCACGCTGATCGCCAACGCGCTCGGCACCCCGCCGCCGGACATGATCAAGCACATCCACGACGAGGGTCGCAAGGTCGCTGCGCTGTGCGGATCGCCGTCCCAGGCGCGCAAGCATGCCGACGCCGGTGTCGACATCATCATCGCCCAGGGCGGAGAGGCCGGCGGGCACTGCGGTGAGGTGGGCTCGATCGTGTTGTGGCCGCAGGTGGTCAAGGAGGTCGCGCCCGTTCCTGTGCTGGCCGCCGGCGGGATCGGCAGCGGCCAGCAAATCGCCGCGGCGCTGGCCCTCGGAGCCCAGGGGGCGTGGACCGGTTCGCAATGGGTCATGGTCGAGGAGTCCGAGCACACCCCGGTGCAGCACGCCGCGTACGCCAAGGCATCCAGCCGCGACACGGTCCGCAGCCGGTCGTTCACGGGTAAGCCGGCGCGCATGCTGCGTAACGACTGGACCGAGGCGTGGGAAGACCCGAACAACCCGAAGCCGCTCGGCATGCCGCTGCAGTACATGGTGTCCGGCATGGCCGTCGCCGCCACGCACAAGTACCCCAACGAGAGTGTGGATGTCGCGTTCAACCCGATCGGCCAGGTAGTCGGCCAGTTCACCAAGGTGGAGAAGACCTCGACCGTGATCGAGCGATGGGTGCAGGAGTACCTGGAGGCGACCAACACCCTCAACGAGCTCAACGAGGCCGCTACCGTCTGACGCCGGGTTGCCGCACAGCGCGAGCAGACGCGAACCCCCCATTTCACGGCGAAAGTGGGGGTCTTCGCGTCTGCTCGCGCTTTTCTGTCCCCCAAGGTTGCCGAGCAACGAGCAGCGCCGGCCTGGGCCAGGGTCTGGAACCACGCCCGACGACTATGTAAGGTGACATACATAGCCGTCGGCTGAAGGGATCGATACCGGTATGGCCAGCCCCCGCGAACGGATGGTGATCTCTGCCGCGCTGCTGATCCGCGAGCGCGGCGCGCACCCCACCGCCATCGCCGATGTTCTCGAACACAGCGGCGCACCACGCGGATCGGCCTATCACTACTTCCCCGGCGGCCGCACTCAACTTCTCTGCGAGGCAATCGATTACGCAGGCGAGTACATCGCCGCGCGCATCGCAAAGGGCCGCACCGGCGTCGATGTCCTCGACGATCTCATCGGGGACTATCGAAATCAGCTGACCGAGACGGACTATCGAGCAGGATGCCCAGTTGTCGCGGTGGCGGTCGAAGCCGGCGATCCCACCAAGCAGGATCAAGCGACCCCGGTAATAGAGCGCGCCGCCGCGGCCTTCGCCCGATGGACCGACCTCATCGCCCAGCGGCTGATCGCCGACGGCGTGTCCACGGAACGCGCCGAAGAGCTCGCGATGTTGACGACCACCGCAATCGAGGGCGCCATCGTCGTCGCCCGCGCCTCACGCGACGTCAAACCGCTCGACCTCGTCCATGGCCAGCTGCGCGCTCTCCTGCAGGCCGAGACGTCGGAAAGGAAACCGCGATGACTACAGCTAATGTCGCCGCCGATGCGGCTCCGGAAGCCAATGTCGCCGCCGATGCGGCTCCGGAAGAATGGCAGTCGACCGCGTGCATTCTGTGCGAATGCAACTGCGGCATCGTCGTGCAACTTGACGGCCGAAAGCTGGCCAAGATCCGTGGCGACAAGGAACACCCTGCGTCGCAGGGGTACACCTGCAACAAAGCGTTGCGCCTGGACCACTACCAGAACAACCGCGCCCGCCTCAGGACACCGATGCGCCGCCGGCCCGACGGCTCGTATGAGGAAATCGATTGGGACACAGCGATTACCGAAGTCGCCGCCGGATTCAAACGCATCGCCGACACCTACGGCGGCGACAAGATCTTCTACTACGGCGGCGGCGGGCAGGGCAACCACCTGGGCGGGGCGTACAGCGGCGCCTTCCTGAAGGCGTTGGGCTCGCGCTATCGCTCAAATGCGTTGGCGCAGGAGAAAACCGGTGAGGCCTGGGTCGACGGGCAGTTGTACGGCGGTCACACCCGGGGCGAGTTCGAGCACGCCGAGGTGGCGGTGTTCGTCGGCAAGAACCCGTGGATGTCGCAGAGCTTTCCGCGCGCCAGGGTGGTGCTCAACGAGATCGCCAAAGATCCGGCCCGCTCGATGATCGTCATCGATCCGGTGGTCACCGACACCGCCAAGATGTCCGACTTCCACCTGCGGGTGCGACCCGGCACCGACGCATGGTGCCTGGCCGCGCTGGCCGCCATTCTCGTCCAGGAAAACCTGTGCAACGAAACATTTCTCGGCGAGCACGTGCGCGGCGCGGATGCCGTGCGCGCCGCGCTGCGCGAGGTCCCGGTGGCCGAGTACGCCCAGCATTGCGGAGTCGACCAGGAACTGCTGCGCGCGGCGGCGCGGCGCATCGGCACGGCCGCCAGCGTCTCGGTGTTCGAAGACCTCGGCGTGCAGCAGGCACCCAACAGCACGCTGTGCTCCTACCTGAACAAGCTGCTGTGGATCC
>DATFCF010000504.1:0-13207 GCA_035253445.1 Mycobacterium sp. | reverse complement strand
TGGCGGCTGGATGGCCCGGCCGCATGTGCGCGGGCGGGGTGGCTCCACGGCCCTCCAGCCCGCGCCTGCGCACCCCGCCGGACCCGACGGTCGGCCCCTTCTTGGTGCCGGCCTTGCGAATCGCACCCCGGCGCCGTGAGTTTCCAGGCATTACTTCGTGTACCCGTCGAGCAGTGACCATTGCGGCCCGTCGCCGGTATCGGTGACCTCGATGCCGGCCTCCTTGAGCCGGTCGCGGATCGCGTCGGCCTCCGCCCAGTCTCGTCGCGCCCTGGCATCCTCGCGGCGCTGTACCTCGGCCCGCACCAGCACGTCGACGGCGGCGAGCGCGGCAGAGGTCTCGTCGTGTGACTCCCAACGCTCGTCGAGCGGGTCGGCGCCGAGGATGCCCATCATCGCCCGGATCGACATCGCCTGCGCCAGCGCTGTTTCGTGATCGCCGGTGTCGAGCGCCCGGTTTCCCTCGGCGCGCGCGGCGTGCACCTCGGCGAGCGCGATCGGTACCGCAAGGTCGTCGTCGAGCGCCGCGCCGAATTTCTCGGTCCACTCGCCTGGCACCACCGCTCCGACGCGGTTGCGCACCCGGTGCAGGAAGTCCTCGATGCCGGTATATGCCTTGACTGCGTCCTGCAGCGCCGTCTCGGAGAACTCGAGCATCGACCGGTAATGCGCGCTGCCCAGGTAGTAGCGCAATTCCGCAGCCCGAACCCGTTGCAGCACAGCGGGAATCGCCAGCACGTTGCCCAGCGACTTGCTCATCTTCTCGCCGCCCATGGTGACCCAGCCGTTGTGCAGCCAGTAGCGAGCGAACGGGTCGCCGGCTGCCTCCGCCTGGGCGATCTCGTTTTCGTGGTGCGGGAACACCAGGTCCATGCCGCCGGCGTGGATGTCGAATTCGGGACCGAGGTACGCCTCGCACATCGCGACGCATTCGGTGTGCCAGCCCGGACGACCGGGGCCCCACGGCGTCGGCCACGACGGCTCGCCGGGTTTGACGCCCTTCCACAGCGTGAAATCGCGCTGGTCGCGCTTTCCGGTGGCGACACCTTCGCCCTGGTGGACGTCTCCGATCTTGTGCCCGGACAGCTTTCCGTACTCGGGCAGGCTCAGCACGTTGAAATAGACGTCACCGCCACCGACATAGGCGTGTCCTCGTTCAATGAGCCGCTCGATCAGTTCGACGATCTGCGTGATGTGCCCGGTAGCGCGCGGCTCAGCCGACGGCGCAAGCACCCCGAGCGCGTCGTAGGCGGCGGAAAACGCCCGCTCGTAGGTGGCGGCCCATTCCCACCACGGCCGGCCCGCATCGGCGGCCTTGTTGAGGATCTTGTCGTCGATGTCGGTGACGTTGCGGATGAAGGCGACGTCGTAACCCTTGGCCATCAGCCAGCGCCGCAAGACGTCGAACGCCACCCCGCTGCGGACGTGCCCGATGTGGGGCAGGCCCTGCACGGTAGCGCCGCACAGATAGATCGATACGTGGCTGGGCCGCAACGGCACAAAGTCGCGCACGGCACCCGCCATGGTGTCGTATAGCCGCATGCCGTCGGTCACGACGCGCCAGCTTACCGGCCTATATCGGCGGAATCCCCATCGGAGACGACAAGGGCGGTCGCGATGGCGGCCAAACCTTCCCCACGGCCCGTCAGCCCAAGACCGTCGGTGGTGGTCGCCGAGACCGAAACGGGGGCTCCCAACAGCTCGGAAAGCATCTTTTGCGCCTCGGCCCGACGCGGACCCACTTTCGGCCGGTTGCCGATCACCTGCACGGCCGCATTTCCGACGCGGTAGCCCGCGGCGGCCAGCAGGCTGTGCACATGGCGGAGCATGTCGGCGCCGCTTACGCCGCGCCATTCCGCTCGGTCGGTGCCGAACACCTCGCCGATGTCGCCAAGCCCTGCGGCGGAAAGCAGCGCATCACACAGCGCATGCGCGGCGACGTCGCCGTCGGAATGGCCGGCGCAACCGTCAGCGTCGGCGAAGAGCAAACACAGTAACCAACACGGCCGTCCGGCCTGGATTGGATGTACGTCGGTGCCGAGTCCAACGCGCGGGAGTTGAGTCGATGCTCTTCGCGCAAGCGGCTCATCGCCCATCATGGCGTTCAGGAAGCGGCGGCCAGAACCTCGTCGAGGATGGTTGCCGCCTTGGCGTCATCGGTATTCTCGGCAAGTGCCAGCTCGCCGACAAGGATCTGCCGCGCCTTCGCCAGCATCCGCTTCTCACCGGCGGACAGGCCGCGCTCCTGATCCCGGCGCCACAGGTCACGCACGACCTCGGCGACCTTGTTGACATCGCCGGAGGCCAGCTTCTCGAGGTTGGCCTTGTACCGGCGCGACCAGTTGGTCGGCTCTTCGGTGTGCGGCGCACGGAGCACCTGGAACACCTTGTCGAGGCCTTCCTGGCCGACGACGTCGCGCACGCCGACATACTCGGCGTTCTCAGCGGGAACTCGAACGGTGAGATCTCCCTGGGCGACCTTCAAGACGAGGTATTCCTTCTGTTCGCCTTTGATGGTCCGGGTTTCAATCGCTTCGATTAACGCAGCACCGTGGTGTGGATAGACAACGGTGTCTCCGACCTTAAAAATCATCAGTTGCGAGCCCCTTTCACCCCCTAATGCTAGCACGGTGCCCAGACTCGCGCGGAACAACAATGCAGGTCAGGGGCACTGCAGGTGAAGGGCAGGGGTTGACACGGTGACAAATCCGTGCCACACGCAGGCCTCTTGGAGCCCCTGCCGAAGCCGCGTGGAGGTAGCTACCGCCACAGTGCGCGGCCGCTACGCAAACCCGTTTCGAACATCGCGAGCCCTCCGCTACCGCCTGCAACCGCCACCTACTACTGTGCATAGTCGAATCACAGCGACCGGCCTATCGGTCGCGTCGTCGCCGAGCAGGAGGCATGTGTGAACCGCTTGAGACTGGCCGCCTGCGGGCTGGCTGCCATCGCCGCACTCAGCGGCTGCGGAGCAGGACAGATCTCCCAGACGGCAACCCAGGAACCCGCCGTCAACGGCACCAGCGCGAACATCGGCGACATCGCGCTGCGCAACATCCACCTGCGCGCGATCCAGACCACCGACTACATCCAGCCGGGCCGCGACGTCGAGCTGATCTTCGTTGCGGCCAACAATTCGCCCGACCAAGCCGACAAGCTGGTGTCGATCACGTCCGACGTCGGCACGGTGACGTTGGTGGGAGACGCCACGGTGCCCGCGGGCGGTGTGCTCGTCGTCGGCGCGCCGGACGGACAGACAACCCCGCTGGAAAGCGTCGAAACCGCCGAGGCGGTCGAGGCCACCGTCAAGCTCACCAAGCCGGTAACCAACGGAATCACCTACAACTTCACGTTCGAATTCGAGCGGTCCGGCGAGGGCACCGTTCCCGTTCCGATCTCGGCGGGCGAAACCCCACGACGTGTGGAGGAACCGGTGCAAGCCGGCGGCGACACGAGCGGACACCACTAGGGTTCTGTCGGTCGCGACCGATACCGTCACGGCGTGGCCAAAGCGCGTTCGCAATACCGCTGCTCGGAGTGCCACCACATCACCGCCAAATGGGTCGGCCGCTGCGCGGAATGCGGGACCTGGGGCACTGTCGACGAGGTCGCGGTGCTGGCGGCCGTGAACGGCTCATCCGCCCGGCGCGCCGTCGCCCCGACGTCGCCCGCGGTGCCCATCAGCTCGATCGATTTGGGCAGCACCAGTCACGTGCACACCGGTGTGAGCGAACTGGACCGCGTCCTCGGGGGTGGCATCGTCGGGGGCTCGGTGACGCTGCTCGCGGGCGATCCCGGTGTCGGCAAGTCGACGCTGCTGCTCGAGGTTGCGCATCGCTGGGCGCAGGCCGGCAGGCGCGCACTGTACCTGTCCGGTGAGGAGTCGGCGGGCCAGATCCGGATGCGCGCCGAACGCACCGGCTGTACACACGACGAGGTCTACCTAGCCGCCGAATCCGATCTGCAGATCGCCCTCGGCCACATCGACGCCGTGCGGCCGAGCCTCGTCGTCGTCGACTCGGTGCAGACCATGTCGACCACCGAGACCGACGGCGTCACCGGGGGCGTCACGCAGGTGCGGGCGGTGACGACCGCCCTGACCTCCTTTGCGAAAGCCTCATCCTCCCCGGGGGTGGCGATGCTTCTGGTCGGCCACGTCACCAAGGATGGCGCCATCGCCGGACCGCGTTCACTGGAGCATCTGGTCGATGTGGTGCTGCACTTCGAAGGCGACAGGACGTCGTCGCTGCGGATGGTGCGCGGAGTCAAGAACCGTTTCGGCGCCGCCGACGAGGTTGGTTGTTTTCTGTTGCACGACAACGGAATCGAATGCGTCGCCGATCCCTCTGCATTGTTCCGCGATCAGCGGCCCAAGCCTGTGTCGGGCACCGCGGTCACGGTCACGCTCGACGGCAAGCGCCCGCTGATCGGTGAGGTTCAGGCGCTGATCGGGGCGCCCGCGAGCGGTTCGCCGCGGCGGGCGGTGAGCGGCATCGATTCGTCGCGCGCCGCGATGATCACGGCGGTGCTGGAAAAGCGCGCCCACCTACCCGTTGGCGCCAACGACATCTACCTGTCCACCGTCGGCGGTATGCGACTGACGGATCCTTCGTCGGATCTGGCGGTGGCGCTTGCGATCGCATCGTCATGCACGGACCTGCCCATGCCGGCCGCCGCCGTCGCGATCGGCGAAGTTGGCCTGGCCGGCGACCTTCGGCGCGTCACAGGAATGGACCGTCGGCTCGCCGAGGCCGCCCGGCTGGGGTTCACCTCGGCCGTGGTACCTGCTGGAGTGACGTCGGTGCCGGCCGGGCTCCGCGCCATTCCAGCGGACAACATCGGCGCGGCATTGCGGGTGCTACGGGAAATCGCGCAGAATAGCGGCCGATCCTAGGAGAGGGCGATGGCCGTGAAGGCAGCTGGCAGGTCCGGCCGCAATGTCGTGCAGCTGGTCCGCCCTACGCTGCGGGAGACCATCGCCCGGCTGGCTCCCGGGACTGCGCTGCGCGACGGGCTGGAGCGCATTCTGCGGGGTCGCACCGGCGCGCTGATCCTGATCGGGTACGACGACAGTGTCGAGGCGATCTGCGACGGTGGCTTCTCGCTGGACGTCCGCTACGCGCCGACCAGGCTGCGTGAGCTGTCGAAGATGGACGGCGCCGTCGTGTTGTCCACCGACGGCAGCCGCATCTTGCGCGCCAACGTCCAGCTGGTGCCCGACCCGTCGATACCGACAGAGGAATCCGGCACAAGGCACCGCTCGGCCGAACGCACCGCCATCCAGACCGGATATCCCGTCATCTCGGTCAGCCATTCGATGAGCATCGTCACGGTCTACGTCGCCGGCGAGCGACACGTCATACCCGACTCGGCGACCATCCTGTCGCGGGCCAACCAGACCATCGACACGTTGGAGCGCTACAAGACCCGCCTCGACGAGGTCAGCCGACAGCTCTCGACGGCCGAGATCGAGGACTTCGTGACGCTGCGCGACGTGATGACGGTGGTTCAGCGAGTGGAGATGGTTCGCCGCATCAGCCTCGAAATCGATTCCGACGTCGTCGAACTCGGCACCGATGGACGCCAGCTCAAGTTGCAGCTGGAGGAGCTGGCCGGTGACATCGACACCGCGCGTGAGCTGATTGTCCGCGACTACCACGCCAACCCCGATCCCCCGACCGCCGCGCAGGTAAGCGCAACGCTCGAGGAGCTTGACGGGCTCTCGGACAACGAGCTTCTCGACTTCACCACGCTGGCAAGGGTTTTCGGATATCCGTCGACGGCCGAGGCGCAGGACTCTGCGATGAGCTCGCGCGGATACCGTGCGATGGCAGGCATCCCGCGACTGCAGTTCGCCCATGTCGACTTGCTGGTCCGGTCGTTCGGGTCGTTGCAGGGGCTGCTGGCGGCAAGCGCGAGCGATCTGCAATCGGTGGAAGGCATCGGGTCGATGTGGGCGCGCCACATCAGGGAGGGTTTGTCACAGCTGGCCGAGTCGACCATCGCCGACCGGCTGGCCTAGCGGTCAGCCGCCCTGTGGCACCTGAGCGGGATCCACGGGCGGCATGCCCTCCGCGGGCGGCGGCGCCTGCGCGGGTGGAGCGAGTATGAACGGCACCGTGGCCGAGCGCAGGTTGCCGAGTTGCACCATGAGGTTGTAGGTGCCGGGCCCGATGGGCTGCCGTGGCAATGGACAGTTCGGAGCCGAGCCCATGCCGGTCCAGGTCACCTCCGTGGTCACCTGTTCGCCGGGCTGGAACGTCTTGACCAACGTCTCGTTCGACGGCGCGCAGTCCAGGTTCGACCACAGCCGATTGTTGTCCAACGAATAGACATATGCGGCCAGCACCGCGGCGCCGACGTCGCGCTGGCACGCGACGAGCCCGATGTTGGTCACCACCATGGTGAATTTCGGCTGTTCGCCGACGACGTACTGCGGCTGGTTGGTGATGCCCTTGACCGCGAGCGTGGAGTCCGGGCAGTCGTCGCCCTCGTTGAGCACCGGTGGCGGCACCACAGCCGCGGTCGGTGTGGGCGTCGGTGGCGGAACCTGCGGTGCCGGCGGCATGACCGGCGTCTTGACCTCGGGATTCTCACCGGGCAGCGGTGTCGGCGCGGCGGCAGTGGCCGGCGCGGGTTTCTCAGCGCTGGTGTTGTCGGCGCCCGTGCTGTTCTTCACGACGATGACGACTACGGCGGCGATGACGGCGATGACCAGCGCCGCGATGCCAAGCGCCAACGCCCTGCGACGCCAGTAAATCTGCGTCGGCAGCGGGCCATGCGGTTCCAGATCCAGCACGACCTCACGGTAAGCCCAGGTCACGCCGACTTGTCCGAGGTGACTCGGCGTGTCGCCCGATGAGCGCTGCGCGAAGAGCGAAAGGACTGCTTAGCCTTCGCCGATGTCGCCGAGGTGATCCCGCAACACCACCCGGCCGTCGGCCAGATGGTAGGTCACACCGGCGATGGCCAGTTTGCCCGCGGCCACCCTCTCGGCGACGGGGATGGAACGCAGGCGCAGCTGGGTGGCGGTCTCGGTGACGTGGCGCGCCTCGAACTCGTCGACGCGGGTCAGCCCGTCGCCTCGGCCCAGGATGATCGACGGGGTGATGCGTTCGACGATGTCGCGCACGTAGCCGGCAGGGACATCGCCGTCGTCCAATGCCTGCAACGTCGCCTTGACCGCGCCGCAGCTGTCGTGGCCCAACACAACGATCAGCGGCACGTTCAGCACGGTGACCGCGTACTCGATCGAGCCGAGCACCGCGTAATCGAGGACATGCCCGGCGGTGCGCACCACGAACATGTCGCCAAGGCCCTGGTCGAAGATGATCTCGGCAGCCACCCGGCTGTCGGCGCAACCGAAGACGACGGCGGTGGGTCGCTGGGCAGTCGCGAGGCTGGCACGGTACTCGATGCTCTGGCTGGGATGCTCAGGCTTGCCGGCGACGAAACGCTCGTTACCCTCCTTTAATGCCTTCCATGCGGTCAACGGACTGGTATTGGGCATGGCCGACATTCTGCCTGAGGCGTCGGTGAGCATCGACTCGGGCGAACTACTGCGGTGGTACGGGCACGCGCAGCGCGACTTGCCGTGGCGGCGAAAAGGCGTCACACCGTGGCAGATCCTGGTCAGCGAGTTCATGCTGCAGCAGACACCGGTGACCCGGGTGGCGCCGATCTGGCTGGACTGGGTCGCGCGCTGGCCCACCCCGTCGGCGACCGCCGCGGCAAGCGCCGCCGATGTGCTTCGCGCCTGGGGCAAGCTCGGCTACCCGCGCCGGGCCAAGAGGCTGCATGAATGCGCGACCGTGATCGCGACCGAACACGCCGACATGGTTCCCGACGACGTCGAAACCCTGCTGTCGCTGCCGGGCATCGGCGCCTACACCGCCAGGGCGGTCGCGTGCTTCGCTTACGGCAAGCGGGTGCCCGTCGTCGACACCAACGTCCGCCGCGTGGTGGCCAGAGCGGTGCACGGCCGCGCCGATGCGGCGGCATCGTCGTCCCCAAGAGACCTGGCCGACGTCGAGGCCTTGCTGCCCGAAGATTCTGACGCACCGCGGTTTTCGGTGGCGCTGATGGAACTCGGCGCCACCGTCTGCACCGCTCGCGCGCAGCGCTGCGGGCTGTGTCCGTTGAGTAGCTGCGCGTGGCGCTCGAGCGGGTATCCGGCGTCGACCGGCACCGCGCGCCGCGCACAGAAGTACGCGGGTACGGATCGGCAGGTCCGTGGCAGGTTGCTGGATGTGTTGCGGGGCAACAACTCTCCTGTCACCCGCGCGCAGCTCGACGTCGCGTGGCTGACAGACACCGCACAACGTGACCGCGCGTTGGACACGCTGCTGGTCGACGGCCTGGTCGAGCAGACCGCGGACGGCCGTTTTGCACTTGCGGGCGAAGGTGACTCGATAGCCTGACGTCGTGGCTGTACCAAGGTCACCGGCACCACGCACCCGCTACGCCAAGTGCGGCGACATCGACATCGCCTATCAGGTCTTCGGCGACGGGCCGGTCGATCTGCTTGTGCTGCCCGGGCCGTTCATCCCGATCGACTCGATCGACTCCGAACCTTCGCTGTACCGCTTCTATCGGCGCCTCGCATCGTTCTCCCGAGTCATCCGCTTCGACCAGCGCGGACTCGGCATGTCGTCGCGCGTGCCGTCGATGGACGTGATGGGACCCAGATTCTGGGCCGAGGACGCGCTGGCGGTGATGGACGCGGTCGGTTGTGAGCAGGCAACGGTTTTCGGATCGGGGTACACCGCGACGAGCGCCTTCGTGCTGGCTGCCGAGCATCCCGAGCGGGTGCGCAGCATGGTGGTCGTCAACGGCGCTGCGCGCGTCCTACGGGCGCCCGACTACCAGATCGGCGCCGACATCAGCGCCGCTGACCCGTTCAAGACGGTCGCGCTGGATCCCGATGCCGTCGATCAAGGTTTCGACGTCCTGGCGTACATCGCGCCGTCGGTCGCCGGCGACGAGGCGTTCCGCGCCTGGTGGGACCATGCCGGCAACCGTGCGGCGTCGCCGAGCATGGCACGTGCGCTGAACGAAGTCCTCGCCGCCTCCGATGTCCGCGACAGCCTCGCGCGCATCTCGGCGCCGACAATGATCCTGCACCGTGCGGACGCGTTGTTCGTCAGCGTCGGGCACGGCCGTTATCTGGCCGAGCACATCGCGGGGTCCCGCTACGTCGAGCTACCGGGCGCCGACTCCCTGCACTGGGTCGGCGACGCCGCGCCTCTGCTCGACGAGATCGAAGAATTCATCACAGGTTCCCGTGGCGGGTTCGACGCCGAACGTGTCCTCACCACAATCGTTTTCACCGATATCGTCGGATCGACCCGGCGCGCCGCCGCACTGGGCGACCAGCGCTGGCATGACCTGCTGGACAACCACGACAGGGTTGTTCGCCACGAGCTCGAGCGGTTCCGCGGTCGTGAAGTCAACACGGCAGGGGACGGATTCGTCGCGACGTTCACCAGTCCCAGCGTCGCCATCGACTGCGCGGACGCGATCGTCGCTGCCGTCCGCACACTCGGCATCGAGGTGCGGGCGGGTATCCACGCCGGCGAGGTCGAAGTGCGCGGTGCTGATATCGCGGGCATGGCCGTGCATATCGCCGCCCGCGTCGCCGCCCTAGCCGGACCGAGTGAGGTGCTGGTGTCGTCGACGGTGCGCGAGATCGTCACCGGATCGCGGCGCGCGTTCGGTGAACGTGGCGAACACGAACTCAAGGGCGTGCCCGGTCGCTGGCGGGTGTATTCCCTTGCGCGCGAACAGGTCAGGCAGTAGCTGCGGTTGCGTCACACGGACCGCCGCAGGCGAACCTGCGCCGGTAGTCCGACGGCGTCACGCCGATGATGCGGCGGAAGTGGTGACGCAACAGCGTCGCGGTGCCGAAGCCCGACCGGTCGGCGATCCGATCGATGTCGAGGTCGGTTTCCTCCAGCAGCCGGCGCGCGTACAGCACACGCTGATCGGTCACCCACTGCATCGGCGTGCGGCCCGTCTCATCCACGAACCGGCGGGCGAACGTGCGCGCCGACATGTGCGCGCGGGTGGCCAACGTGGCGACGGTGTGTGGCTTGTGAAGGTTGCCGAGGATCCAGTCGAGGTGTGGCGCAAAGCCTTCCGAACATCGGACCGGGATCGGCTGGTCGATGTACTGGCGCTGTCCGCCGTCGCGCTGCGGGGGCACCACCATCCGGCGCGCGATCTTGTTGGTCACCTCGCTGCCGAGCTCTCGGCGCACCAGGTGCAGGCACGCGTCGATGCCGGCCGCCGTGCCTGCGCTGGTGATCAGGTTGCCGTCGTCGACGAACAACACATTGCGGTCGACCTGCGCCGTCGGATACATGCGGGCGAGATCGTCGGCGTGCATCCAATGCGTGGTGCACGGCCTGCCGTCCAGCAGACCCGCGGCGCCCGCGACGAACGCGCCCGAGCACACCGTCAGGATGATCGAACCCGACTCGGCCGCCGCGCGAACCGCCTTCAACGCTTCGGGCAGATAGCCCCCGTACTGGCTGGCGATCGCAGGAATGGCGACCAGGTCCGCCCCGACGAGGTCGTCCAGCCCGTGATCAGGGGTGATTGTCGCGCCGACCGACGTCCGCAGCGGCTTGCCCGGTTCGGGACCGCAAACCTTGAAGTCGAAGTTGGGCACCCCGTCCGCGGACCGGTCAATGCCGAACACCTCGCAGATCACGCCGAACTCAAAAACCGCTAGACCGTCCAGCACCAGCGCCGATACGCTCTTTATTGCCATGGCAGCATTTTATCCCACGATGTCCTTCCTGCCACTGTTGGCGGGATATTTATCAGCGGAGCATTACTGCCATGACCACTGCACTGACGTTCCTCATCCTGATCGCCCCCTTCGCGGTGGCAGCGGCGCTCAGCTGGGCCGCCCATCGCTCTGACTCGCTTCGCATCCGGTTCGACCAGTTCCGTTGGTCCGCGCCGATGATGGGGCGGCTGTTCGAAGACGACCGCGACGGGTTCCGCGTCGCGCACGACGTCGACGCCATCCGCACTCGCTTCGAGCAGCAGCCGTCCTGGCCGGCCTCAGGCGTGACCGGCGAGCGTCGCTAGAAACGACTCCACCGCCTCTTGATAGACCCGCGGCGAGTCGTCGTGGACCAGATGACCGGCGCCGGGCACGTGTAAATACGTTGTCCGGTGGCCGGTTTCATTCATTTCGCACATCTGCCCCTGCGGTGTCACCGAGTTGCCCGCCTCGATGAGCAAGGCGGGCACTCGCACCGCCCTCCACTGCCGCCAATAGTCGCGGTTACCCCACTCGGCGGCGATCTCGATCCAGATTTCGGGATGACCGTGCAGCCGCCAGCCCGTCGCGGTCCGGTCGAACGCCTCGAGGAAGTACTGGCCTGCCACCTCGCCGAACTCGTCGTAAACCTGTTGGGCCGAATCGAATTCGACGGGCAGCGCGTGCACCCACGGCTCCCACGGGCCGGTGGTGCGGCCGCGGAAGTCGGGTGCCATGTCCTCAACCACCAGGGCGCGCACCAGATCCGGACGCGTCGCGGCCAGGCACCAGGAGTGCAAGGCCCCCATCGAATGGCCGATCATGGTCGCTGGCCGGCCCAGCGCTGCCACCGCGTCGCCGAGGTCTGACACGAACCGTTCGGTGCTGATCGGGTGTGGGTCGGCGACATCGCGGCCGCGATGCCACGGCGCATCGTAGGTGTATACCTGCCCCCACCGGGTCAGCCACGGCAGCTGACGCGACCAGGTGCTACCGCGTCCCATCAGGCCATGCACCAGCACCAACGGCTCTCCGCGGCCGCCCCGGCGGGTTAGAGGCTGGGTGTGCACATCGTTATCTAACCGTTAGGGGGCTGTAGCCTGAATCCCATGCCCGTCGTGAAGATCAACGCAATCGAGGTCCCGCCCGACGCCGGTCCGGAGCTGGAAAAGCGGTTCGCGAACCGTGCACATGCCGTCGACAACCAGCCCGGTTTCCTCGGCTTCCAACTGTTGCGGCCGGTCAAAGGGGAAGACCGCTACTTCGTGGTCACGCAGTGGGAGTCCGAAGAGGCGTTTCAGGCCTGGGCGACGGGTCCTGCCGTCGAGGCGCACGCAGGTCAACGCGCGAATCCCGTGGCCACGGGCGCGTCGCTGCTGGAGTTCGAGGTTGTGCTGGACGTTGCGGGGACCGGCGCCAACGCGTAACGCTGGCCGGGCGCGACCCGGCGTGGCCGGCCTGACGGTCGCCGTCGCGCTTGTCGTCGCCCTTGCCAGCGGCTGTGCCAACACGGGACCCGGGCCTGCTGATGCGGCGTACGGCGTCCCGATCGGCACCAATACACCCCAGGGGCTGCGAGCCAAGCAGACCATGGACATGATCAACTCGGAATGGCCGATCGGCACGGTCGGCGTGCGCACGATGGCCGCTCCAGAACAGGTCAACAACATCACGTCCGCCATGGGCAACCTGTGGTTGGACCGTCCGATCACCGTCAGCGGAATCAACATCGGCGCCGGCAGCGCGACGCTGCATGTGCTGACGTCCTACGGCGCGGCCCAAGACATCGAGTTGCGCACCAACGAAGCCGGCATGGTCGATCGGTTCGAGGTGAATCTGCAGCCGCCGGCGATCAAGAAGTGGCCGGACATCGACACAGAACTGAAAAAGTCCGGCGCGCGCTACTCGTATCGGGTGTCGAAAGTGAACGACGGCAAGTGTTCGGAGGTCGCCGGCTCCAACACCGATCTGTCGTTGCCGCTGGCGTCGATCTTCAAACTCTATGTGTTGCTTGCGGTTGCGGATGCCATCAAGGCCGGGAAGCTGAGCTGGGACGACCCGCTCACGATCACAGAGGAGGCCAAGGCGGTCGGCTCGGCCGGCCTCGAGGAACTGCCGCCCGGCGCCACGGTATCAGTGAGAACTGCTGCACAGGAGATGATTTCGGCCAGCGACAACATGGCTACCGACCTGCTGATCGCGCGTCTGGGCCCCGGAGCTATGGAACGAGCACTGGCGGCGGCCGGCCATCACGATCCGGCGAGCATGACGCCGTTCCCCACCATGCACGAGCTGTTCTCGGTGGGCTGGGGTGAACCGGACCTGCGTGAGCAGTGGAAGCAAGCCACACCGCAGGGGCGCGCGCAGCTGCTGCAGCAGACGAATTCCCGTCCCTTCCAACCGGATCCAACGCGCACCCACACTCCCGCCTCC
>DATFCF010000503.1:0-5035 GCA_035253445.1 Mycobacterium sp. | reverse complement strand
GCCTTGACGGCGTGCAATGCGGCCGCATCGCCGCTGAGGCGCGACAGGATCAACGCCCCCTCGACGAGGGCGATCACCGCCAGCGCGGTCTGGTCTGCATCGGAGGCCGCCCAGCCATCGGCGCGCAGCCGGTCGGCGACGGCGAAGCACCAGCCGCCGAACGCCCGCGCGGACGCATCCCGGACCGCGGGGCTGGCGTTCACCGATTCGGTGGCGATCGGCTCGATCGGGCACCCGTCCCGCCGATCCGAGTCCAGCCCCGACGCCATCAGGTCGATCCACGTATCGACGATGTCTGACACGGGCAAGCCACTGTTCAGCAGTTCGCGCAGCCGCCGCTCGATGTCTGTGCCGACACTGTCCACGACAGCGGCGGCCAGCTCCTGCTTGCCGCCGGGGAAGTGGTGATACAGCGAGCCGGCCTTGACCTCCGCGGTCTCCAGAATCTGGTTGACCCCAGTGGCGGCGTAGCCCTGTCTACGGAACAGCCGTGCCGCGCTGGCGACCAGTGCGGCACGGCTTCGATCCGGGCGGGGCATGTCGTGACCTTACTTGAAAGATCACTCAACAATAATTGAGCGATCACTAAAGAAGGGCTCCGCAATGCCACAGTTGATGTTCGGGGCGGGCGGAGATCATGCCTGGAGGGAGGCGCCCGGGCGCGAGATCACCACCACCGCGGACGCCCTTAACGTGAAGGGGTGAATCTCGCCAGCCGCCGTTCCAGCCTGCGCTATGCCGACGTGTTCGTCAGGCTCTGCGACGTCAACCCGATCGGCCATTCGTACAACGTCTGCGATGGGCTGGTCAGCCTAGCGGAGGCCGACGAAATCGCTTGTGCCACTGTGCGTTTATGGCCTACTGCGTATCGCTTCAAGCGGCGGCACCGGATCAGGGTCCAGGTCTCCAGCGGCGCCTTCCCGCGCTATGCGCGCAACCCCGGCACCGGCGAACCGGTGGCCACGGCGACCACGCTCAAGGCCGCCGACCAAGCGGTCTACCACGATCCCGCACATCCCTCCGCGGTGATCTTGCCTACGCGGTAGCCG
The DNA here is from genome assembly GCA_035253445.1 of Mycobacterium sp. Taxonomy (GTDB): domain Bacteria; phylum Actinomycetota; class Actinomycetes; order Mycobacteriales; family Mycobacteriaceae; genus Mycobacterium. Next base: position 3,986 of record DATFCF010000503.1, on the reverse strand, counting down.
GGCCGCGCCGCACCAACGAGAGCACCACGGCCGCGGCCGCGAACAGCGCGGAGAACACCCGGTTGAGAACCGTCTGCCGCCGCGGCGTGTGCAGCCACTTGAGCAGCCGCACTGAAAGCCCGGTGTACAGGCCCATGACAACGAGGTCGACGGCCACCATCGTCACCCCGATCGCCACGTATTGCGGCAGCAGCGGTGCGGTCGGCACCACGAACTGCGGCAACACGGCGAGGAAGAACACCAGGCCCTTGGGATTGGTGGCATTGACGAGGAATCCGCGCACCATCAACGCCAGCCGCCCGCCGTCGACCGATTTTCCGACCTGCTCGCGCAGATCGACGGTGGCGGTGCGCCATTGCCGCACGGCCAGGTAGACCAGGTAGGCCACGCCGATCCATTTGATGATGTTGAACGCCAGGATCGAGTTGGCCACTGCCGCGCCGAGCCCGATCGCCACCAGAGCGAGCTGGAGCATCAGACCGATCTCCAGTCCGAGGATGCTCCAGTAGCCGCGCCGCACGCCGTGCGTCAACCCGGTGGCCATCGATTGGATGGCGCCCGCTCCCGGCGACACGCTGATCGCGATGGCGGCGCCGAAGAACGTCAGCCAGACTTCCCACGCCATGGGGTCAGTGTGTCACCCGCGGTCAAGCGATATCAGCGACGAAGACCGCCACCTTGTTCGCCTGCAGTCGCGCCATCAGCGGCAGTCCCTCCGCGCCGGTTCCAGCAGGAACGATCCGTGGGTTGACGAGGTGCACACCTCGGCGGATGAAGTGCAGATCTGCCTCGCCCGCGGCGAGCACGTTCTTCACCCAGTCTGTTTTCCCGTGGCCGAGCGCGATCGCCAGCACGTTGCCCTTGCGGTAGGCGGTCACGATCGTCTCGTAGGGTTTTCCGGACTTGCGGCCGCGGTGTTTGATGGTCGCCATTCCAGGCAGGAACCGCGCGATCGGTTTGATCATCGGGTTGAAGTACTTGATCTGGAGCCGCTCCACCACCGGTGGAAAAATCATCGGCACCCCCGGCGCGTTGTTGGGGTGGTCTTTGGCACGCATGACGCCTCCAATACCAATTTGTGCAGCTCTGGGACAATGGTCAGTGTGAATGTATCGCCACCGCGTATGGCCCGCATCGATCTGCGCGGGCAGGTGCTTTCCGCTGCCCAGTTACGGGTAGCGCTGCCGCGTGGCGGGGTCGACGTCGACGCAGTGGTCCCCAAAGTCCGGCCGATCGTCGACGCGGTCGCCGAACGGGGTGCGCAGGCTGCCCTTGATTACGGCCAAACGTTCGATGGAGTGCGTCCCGCCCAGGTCCGGGTACCGGCCGGCGAACTGCAGCGCGCCCTCGTGCAGCTCGATGTCGACGTCCGAGCCGCGCTGGAGGTCGCGATCGAGCGGGCTCGCGCCGTGCATGCCGATCAACGCCGCACCGACAGCACGACCAGCCTGGGCCCCGGTGCCACCGTCACCGAACGCTGGGTGCCCGTCGAGCGGGTCGGTCTCTACGTACCGGGCGGCAACGCGGTCTACCCGTCGAGCGTGGTGATGAACGTGGTGCCCGCGCAGACGGCGGGCGTGGATTCGCTGGTCATCGCCAGCCCGCCGCAGGCCGAGTTCGGCGGCCTGCCGCACCCGACCATCCTGGCCGCCGCCGCGCTGCTCGGCGTCGACGACGTGTGGGCGGTCGGCGGTGCGCAATCCATCGCGCTGCTCGCATACGGCGGCACCGACACCGACGGGTCCGAGCTTGCACCGGTCGACATGATCACCGGCCCGGGCAACATCTACGTCACCGCCGCCAAGCGGATCTGCCGTTCGCAGGTCGGCATCGACGCCGAAGCCGGCCCCACCGAAATCGCCATCCTCGCCGACCACACGGCCGATCCCGTGCACGTGGCCGCCGACCTGATCAGCCAGGCCGAGCACGACGAGATGGCCGCGAGCGTGCTGGTCACTGCCAGTCCGGAGCTTGCCGACGCCACCGACCGCGAACTGGCCGTGCAACTGGAGACCACCGTGCACCGTGAGCGCGTCACCGCGGCGCTGACGGGCAAACAGTCGGCAATCGTGCTCGTGGACGACCTCGATGCCGGCGTCCGCACCGTCAACGCATACGCCGCCGAGCACCTCGAGATCCAGACGGTCGACGCAGCCCGTGTCGCGTCGCGGATCCGTTCGGCAGGCGCGGTTTTCGTCGGCGCGTACTCACCGGTGAGTCTCGGCGACTACTGCGCCGGTTCCAACCACGTGCTGCCCACCGCCGGCTGCGCCCGGCATTCGAGCGGTCTTTCGGTGCAGACATTCCTCAAGGGCATCCACGTCGTCGAGTACGACGAGGCAGCGCTGAAAGACGTGTCGGGATATGTGATCACGCTGTCACAGGCCGAAAACCTGCCCGCCCACGGCGAAGCGGTGCGGCGGAGGTTCGAGAAGTGATGAGCCGCTTGCACGAAGAACAAAAGGCTGGGCGTGTCGGGCAATCCGTTACCCTCGACGATCTGCCGCTGCGTGACGATCTGCGCGGCAAATCGCCCTACGGCGCACCGCAATTGGACGTACCGGTGCGACTGAACACCAACGAGAATCCCCACCCGCCGACCAAGGCGCTTGTCGACGACGTGACGGCCTCCGTCCACGCGGTCGCGGGGGAGTTGCACCGTTATCCCGACCGCGACGCGGTCGCGCTGCGCACCGACCTGGCCGCGTACCTGAGCGCGCAGACGGGAACCGCGCTGAGCGTCGAAAATCTCTGGGCCGCCAACGGTTCCAATGAGATCCTGCAGCAGCTGCTGCAGGCGTTCGGCGGGCCGGGGCGCAGCGCCATCGGCTTCGTGCCGTCGTATTCGATGCATCCGATCATCTCCGGCGGCACCCAAACCGAATGGCTGGTGGCCAACCGCGCCGACGACTTCAGCCTCGACACCGACGTCGCGGTGCAGGCCATCAAGGAGCACACCCCCGACATCGTCTTCGTCGCCAGCCCCAACAACCCGTCGGGTCAAAGCGTTCCGCTCGACGAACTGCGACGGCTGTTGGAGGCCTTGTCTTCTGAGGACACCGGGATGCTGATCCTCGACGAGGCATACGGCGAGTTCTCGTCGCAGCCGAGTGCGGTCAAGCTGATCGACGAGTACCCGACCAGGCTCGTCGTCACCCGCACCATGAGCAAGGCGTTCGCGTTCGCGGGCGGCCGGCTCGGATACCTGATCGCGGCGCCCGCGGTGATCGACGCGATGCTGCTGGTGCGCCTGCCGTACCACTTGTCGTCGGTCACCCAGGCCGCCGCCCGGGCCGCGCTGCGCCATGCCGACGACACGCTGGGCAGCGTCGCGAAGCTGATCGCCGAGCGGGAGCGTGTCACAGAAGCGTTGACCGGCATGGGTTTCCGCGTCATCGCTAGTGACGCGAACTTCGTGCTGTTCGGCGAGTTCGCCGACGCGCCCGCCACCTGGCAGCGCTACCTCGACCAGGGCGTCCTGATCCGCGACGTCGGCATACCCGGATACCTGCGGGCCACCACCGGCCTGGCCGAGGAGAACGACGCGCTGCTGGCCGCCAGCGCCCGAATAGGAGCACAGTGAGCGAACCACGTCGCGCGCGAATCGAGCGCAAGACAAAGGAATCCGACATCGTCGTCGAGCTCGACCTCGACGGCACCGGCATCGTCGACATCGACACCGGTGTGCCGTTCTACGACCACATGCTCACGGCTCTCGGCAGCCATGCCAGCTTCGATCTGACCGTGCGCGCCAAGGGCGACGTCGAGATCGAGGCTCACCACACCGTCGAAGACACCGCGATAGTGCTGGGCCAGGCGCTCGGTCAGGCGCTGGGCGACAAGAAGGGTATCCGCCGCTTTGGGGACGCCTGGATCCCGATGGACGAGACGCTCGCGCACGCCGCCGTCGACGTGTCCGGCAGGCCGTATTGCGTGCACACCGGCGAGCCGGAACACCTGCTGCACACCACGATCGCCGGAGCTCA
>DATFCF010000502.1:0-2056 GCA_035253445.1 Mycobacterium sp. | reverse complement strand
TTCCCCCGCGTCGCTTCGCTCCCGCCCCCAGGATCCACCTTCCCCCGAGTCGCATAAGAAGCTGCCGCTTCCACCGCCGCGGCGAACAACCGCAAGTCGTCCAGCCGCTCCTCGGGATGCCACTGCACGGCCAAAACGAAGCTGTCACCGGGAATCTCGACGGCCTCGATCACGCCGTCGCCGTCCTGGGCGCTGACGATCAGGCCGTCGCCGAGCTTGTCGATGGCCTGGTGGTGATAGCACTGCGCGTCCGACGATTCGCCGATCAGCGAGGCCAGTCGCGTCCCTGGCACGGTCCGCACCGACGATGTCGCAAACACGGCGTTGCCTTGTTGATGGTGGGTGTGGCCGATGACATCCGGCAGGTGCTGATGCAACGTGCCGCCGAGCGCGACGTTGATCACCTGCGCGCCACGGCAGATGCCCAGCACCGGCATGCCACGCCGCATCGCGCCGCGCACCAGCTCGAATTCGAACGCGTCGCGCATCCGGTTGTCGCCGACGGCCTCGTCGGTAACCGGATGCGGCTGCTGGCCGTAGCTTGCCGGATCGACATCTCGCCCGCCGGTGATGATCAGGCCGTCGAGCCCGTCCAGCACCCGAGAGGCCGCTTCGGCGTCGACGGGTTGCGGTGGCAGCAGCGCCGCGACCCCGCCTGCCAGGTTCACCCCTTCGAAATAGATGGCAGGCAGGAAGCTGGCGCGCACATCCCAGATGCCTGTCTGCGCCTGCTGCAGGTAGGTGGTCAAGCCCAGTACAGGCCTCGGTCTGCGCGATCCGCCTGCGCTCCTCGCGTCAAAGCCGCTCAAAGCCACGCACCCTTTCCCAGTCGGTTACCACGGCGTTGAATGCGTCCAGCTCCACGCGGGCGTTGTTGAGGTAGTGCTCGACGACGTCGTCGCCGAACGCTTCACGCGCCACTTCGGACTTGCCGAACAGCGCCGCCGCCTCCGCCAGCGTCGTCGGCAGCCGCTCCGCGCCGCTGGTATAGGCGTTGCCCTCCAACGCTTCTGGCAGCTCGAGCTCCCGCTCGATGCCGTACAGGCCACCGGCGATGAGCGCCGACACCGCAAGGTACTGGTTCACGTCGCCACCGGGTGCGCGCAGTTCCATCCGCAAGCCGTGTCCGCGACCGACGACCCGCACCGCGCATGTCCGGTTGTCCATCCCCCACGCGACCGCGGTCGGCGCGAAGCTGCCTTCGACGAAACGCTTGTAGGAGTTGATGTTCGGCGCGTAGCACAGCGTCAGTTCGCGCAGCGTGGCCAGCTGTCCCGCGATGAAGCTACGGAACATCGGCGACATGCCGAGCTCGTCGTCCGGATCGGCGAACACCGCGCTGCCGTCCTCCCCGCGCAGCGAGATGTGGATGTGGCAGCTGTTGCCTTCGCGCTCATCGAATTTCGCCATGAATGTCAGGCTCTTGCCATGCTGGTCGGCGATCTCCTTGGCGCCGTTGCGATAGATGGTGTGGTTGTCACACGTGACGCGCGCGTGGTCGTAGCGAAATGCGATCTCCTGCTGACCGAGATTGCACTCGCCCTTGACGCCTTCGCAGTACATGCCCGCGCCGTCCATTCCGAGCCGGATGTCGCGCAGCAGCGGCTCCATCCGGGTCGAGGCGTGCATGGCGTAGTCGACGTTGTAGTCGGTGGCCGGTGTGAGCCCGCGATAGCCGGCCGCCCACGCCTCGCGGAATCCGGTGTCGAACACCATGAACTCCAGTTCGGTGCCGACAAAGGGCACCAGGGCGCGCTCGGCAAGTCGATCGATCTGACGGTTGAGAATGCTGCGCGGCGCCTGGGTGACGGGGTTGCCGTCGGTCCACGACAGATCCGCCATGACCAACGCCGTGCCGGGCAGCCACGGGATGCGCCGCAGCGTGGAGAAATCGGGCGTCATGACCATGTCGCCGTAGCCGGTCTCCCAGCTCGATATGGCATAGCCGTCGACGGTGTTCATGTCGACGTCGACGGCCAGCAGGTAGTTACAGCATTCGGCGCCGTGCGCGGCGACATCTTCGACAAACAGCCGCGCCGACACCCGCTTGCCGGTG
>DATFCF010000501.1:0-2821 GCA_035253445.1 Mycobacterium sp. | reverse complement strand
CTGAGCCCTTCGCGCCGGTTTTCCTCATCGGAGGTGCGCGCCACCGTGACGACGAGGTCCGCGTGCGATGCTCCGGTGATGAATGTCTTGGAGCCGTTGACGATGAAGCTGTCGCCGTCGCGGCGCGCGGTGGTCCGGATGCCTGCCAAGTCGGATCCGGTGTTCGGTTCGGTCATCGCGATGGCGCTGAACAATTCGCCCGATGCGAGTCCCGGCAACCACCGCTTGCGCTGCTCGTCGTTGGCGAATCGGGTGAAGTAGGGCGAGACGATGTCCATGTGGCAGCGCAGTGGCCCGAGGGAGACGAGTGCCCGTGCCGCTTCCTCACCGATGATCGCGTTCCACAAAAAGCCTTCGGCGCCACCGCCACCGAACTCCTCGGGGAGCCGGACGCCCATGATGCCCAGCTCGCCCAGTCGTGTGAACACCTCGCGCGGCACCATGTCATGCCATTCGTCGTACTGCGGCACGATCTCCTTTTCGAGAAAGTCCCGGACCATCTTCCGGAAGTCCTCGTGCTCTTCGGTGAAGAGGTCGCGTTCCATGGAGCTCACTTTCTTGCTAGTTGTTCGGCCGCGCGCTGGCGTGCGCGTCGGCCTCGTGGCCCGGTGTCGACCGTGTGGGCGGTGACGCCCTCGGACCGCAGCACGTCCTTGCGCACTTTTTCGTTGGCGGTCTTGGGCAGCACAGTCCGTACGTCGATATAGCGGGGGACCGCGAAGTAGGGCAGCATTTCCTCACAGTGGCGAGACAGGTCGGCGACGTCGATGGTGACCCCCGGCTCCGCTACGACTGCGACCATTACCTCGTCTTCGGAGAGTTCCGAGGGCACGGCATAAACAGCCGCCTCGGCGACCTGCGGGTGCATCAGGACGACGGTTTCGACCTCGAAGCTGGAGATGTTCTCACCGAACCGCCGCAGGGCGTCCTTCTTGCGGTCGATGAAGCGGAACCAGCCGTCGTCGTCCCTTGCCATGATGTCGCCGGTGTGGAACCACAGGTTGCGCCAAGTGTCCACGGTCGCCGAAGGATTGGCCCAATATCCCTGCATCATGGTGTCGGGCACGTGTGGCCGGATGACCAGTTCGCCGGCCACCCCCGCAGGCACCTCCCGGTCATCGTCATCGACCACTCGGCAGTCGAAGTCGGGGTGGGCCTTGCCGCAATAGCCGGGCCGGCCGCGCTCACCCGGCGGCGTTCCTATGACGACCGACGCGTCGGTGCTGCCATAGAGCGACACCACCCGCAGCCCGAACCGTTCCTCGAAACGGCCGTAGATGTCCGCGGTCGGGGTGGGCACCGAGACGGCCACTCGCACCTGGTTGGCGCCGTCGTCCGGGGTTTCCGGGGCGTTCCACAGGATCGGCACCATCGAGCCGAGCAGGTTGATCGCGGTGGCGCCGACGGCGCGGACGTCGTCCCAGTAGCTGGCGGCTGAGAACCGTTCGGCGATCACCGCGGTCCCGCCCAGCCGCAGCATCGGCAGCAGCGTCGAGGCGATCGCGTTCGCATGGAAGAAGGGCAAGCAGGTGAAAGCGACGTCGGATCCTCGGAACTCGGCCAGCCAACTCGACTTCTCACAGAAGGCGATCAGCGAGTTGTGGGTGTGGACCACGCCCTTGGACGGGCCGGTCGTCCCCGACGTGTACAGAATCGCGGCGACCTCGCGGCGGTCGACCTCCGCCACAGGCGCGGCGGCCGCGGCGGCGAACTTGCCGGCATAGTCGACGAGGCCGGGTTCGAGCGGCGCCCGTCCGCCGACGACGAGGACCGACGCCTGGCTGCCGATGGCGGTGAGCGCGGCCGACATCACGTCCAGCATCGACGCTTCGACGACGACGACCGCCGGAGTGGTCTCGCGAAGTTGATGTTCGAGCATCGGTCCGCGCAGGCTGATGTTGAGCGGCACCGAGACACCGCCGAGTTGCCCGACACCGAAGAAGGTGTCGATGAACTCGATCCGGTTCGTCAGCATCAGGGCGATCCGCTCGCCGGCGCCGGCGCCGTGTTCGGCCAGCACCGTCGCGCAGCGGCCCGTCCGCTCGATCAGTTCCTGGGCGGTGTAGCCGCGGTCGTTGAGAAGGCGCAACACCTCCTTGCCGTCGGCCAGGTCGGCGGCAAGGAGAAGCGACCCGTAGACCGTCCGCAGGTCCGTCGTAGCCGATTCGGTAGCTGACATCGTCACCGTCCCAATCCGGTTGTCAGTGACTCGTTGGTGGCGAGCCAGGGTGGTGGTCGCTTGTCGACGAAGGCGCGTAGGCCGGCATGTCCGTCGCCGTCGATCGCGGACTCCATCAGCGGGCGGGCCGAAGGCATCGAAATCCCTTGGTTCAACATGCGTTTGTAGGCCGCCTGGGCCTGCGGGGAGGCGCGACGAAGCTCGTTGAGGATGCGTTCGGTTTCAGCTTCGAGATCGTCGGAGACCGAGGTGACCAGGCCCCACTCGGCGGCGGTGGCCGCGTCGATGCTCGCCCCCGTCAGCAGCAGATAACGCGCCCGCGCCTGGCCGATGATCGGAGGTAGAAGCGTGCTGGCGATTCCGTCGGCCAGCCCGACCCGCGCCTCCGGTATGGCGAATGTCGAACGCGTGGTGGCGATCGTCACGTCGGCGCACGCCGCAAGCAACATGCCGCCCGCGACGCACAGGCCGTCGACCGCGGCGACTACGGGCTTGGGGCAGGTGAGGATCGCGTGGAAGGGCAGGGGTTCGTCGTAGTGAGTTTCGAAGCAGCGCAGGAACTCTTCGCGTCCCGCGTCGAGCAGGCCGAGGAAGATGGACAGGTCGCCGCCGACACCGAACGCCCCCGGTGTACCGCGCAGG
>DATFCF010000500.1:0-10388 GCA_035253445.1 Mycobacterium sp. | reverse complement strand
GGGAAGGCCGAGCCTGCGCTATGACGATCATCGCCGGATTCAGTTCGAGCCGCCAGGGCACCGCGCCGCTGAACCTGGCTGCGCAGATATCACGCTGGACCGGCGACAAGGTCGTGGCCGCAGCGATTGTGGAACGCCCATGGCCGGCGAAAGACGACCCCATCGAGCACGAGTACCTGCGCTATGTCACTACGCAGGCCTCGCGCGCCGTCGACAGGGTCGTCGGCCAGCTGCCGGCAGATCTGGATATTCCGACGGTTGTTCACCAATCCACGTCTATTCCAACGGGTTTGCTCGACCTTGTTGCCACTCACGACGCCAGAATCGTTGTCGTCGGATCGTCGTCTTCGGGATTGCTCGGTCGGGTGGCGCTGGGCAGCGTCACCGAACGGCTGGTCCATACCGCGGCAGTGCCGGTAGCGATCGCTCCGCGCGGCTACCCACTGGGATCCGAGCCGATACGCCGGCTCACCGCCGCTTACGGAGGCGAAGCCGACATCAATGGCCTCCTCGCCGCAGCCGCCGAGCTGGCCACTCACTGGCCCGTGCAATTGCGGATCGTCTCGTTCACCGTGCGGCCAGTGACGATGTTCAGCGGCAGCATCGAGCCCTCGGCCGAAGACCTTGTTGTCCAACAGTGGGCACGTAGAACAACCGACGATATCGTCAAGCAGCTCAACGATGTTCGCGAGCGCATCCCGGTTCAAGATGTCGACGTCGTGATCGGAAGCGGCCACGATTGGCGCGAAGCGGTCGAGAACGTTCCGTGGGAATCCGGTGACATACTGCTGCTCGGATCAGGAGCGGCCGCCCAGGCGGCCCAGGTATTCCTTGGCTCGGCCGCCTCGAAGATCCTCCGTCACGCCCCTGTCCCCGTGATGATCGTCCCTCGCCACCAGGGTGCCGGCGCTGCTCGCGCCAGCCTTGCGCCCAACAACTGATTGGAGTCCTCGCATGGTGAATAGTCTGCTGCTTTGGGCCGCGGGTAGCTCCCGGCTCGAGAAGTTCGTGGCCGGCAATCCGCTGGCCAGTAAGACGGTGCAACGGTTCGTCGCGGGACGTGGTCTGTCGGACGCGGTATCCGCGGCGGTGGAACTGAACGCGCAGGGGATCAGCGGCATCCTGGACCTGCTCGGTGAGGGGGTCCAGGACCTCGACGGTGCGAGCGAGGCGGCCAAGGGGTACCTAGAGGCCGTTGAGGTCATCGGAGAGCGGGGAATCGACGCAACGGTCTCGCTGAAACTCTCCCAGTTGGGGCTCACCGTCGATCCTGCGGCCTGTGTTGCGAACCTGAACATGATCCTGGAACGAGCCAAACAGCTCGGTGTCGGCGTGGAGGTCGACATGGAGCAGAGCGAGCTGGTCGATGACACGCTGAAGGTGTTCCGGGAAGCCGCTGCGGACTACCCGACCACGCGCCTGGCCATCCAAGTGTGCCTACGCCGGACGCAATCTGACCTGAAGTCGTTGGCGTCGTCGTTGAGCCCACGGGTGCGGCTGGTCAAGGGGGCGTACGCCGAACCGACCGCCAAGGCGCTGCAGTCGAAGAAAGAAATCACCGCTCAGTACGCGCGCCTGACCGACTGGCTGTTCGTGCACGGCAGCCTGCCGGCCTTCGGTACCCACGACGACGTGTGTATCGAATATGCCCAGAAGGCGGCGGTCCGAGCGGGTGTCGGGAAGCGGGACTTCGAGATTCAGATGCTGTACGGGATCCGACGGGATCTGCAGAAGGCGTTGGCTGCTGACGGGTACCGGGTCGCGGTCTACATCCCGTTCGGCTCGGCGTGGTACCCGTACCTGATGCGGCGGATGGCCGAACGCCCCGCGAACCTGCGGTTCTTCTTGCGCTCGCTTGTCGGTAGCTAACCCCCCGCCAGCGCACCCACCCACCCCGAAGGAGTTGACGATGGATGCTGTCACGAATGTCCCGCAGCCGGTGAACGAGCCGGTTCACGACTACGCGCCTGGGAGCGTCGAGCGGAAGGAGCTGACCGCCCGTCTCGAGCAGATGGCCGCCGAACACGTCGAGCTGACCATGGCGATCGGAGGCGAGCACCGGTTGGGAGCCGGCGAGCACATCGACGTGGTCCAACCCCACAACCGGAAGGCGCAACTGGGCACGCTGGGCGATGCCACCGCCGCTGACGTGCGCCAGGCCATCGAAGCAGCCAAGGCGGCCGCACCGGCCTGGCAGGCGATGTCGTTCGACGACCGGGCCGCGATCTTTCTCAAGGCCGCCGATCTGCTGACCGGTCCATGGCGGGCGACGCTCAACGCGGCCACCATGCTCGGTCAGAGCAAGACTTGCTATCAGGCCGAGATTGACTCAGCCTGCGAGATGGCCGACTTCTGGCGGTTCAACGTCGGCTACGCCCGAGAGATCCTGCAGCAGCAACCGATCAGCGGGCCGGGCGTGTGGAACCGGTTGGACCACCGTCCGCTTGAGGGGTTCGTGCTGGCCATCACCCCGTTCAACTTCACCGCTATCGCCGGCAACCTGTCGACGGCGCCCGCACTAATGGGCAACACGGTGGTCTGGAAGCCGGCGCCGACCCAGCAGCTGTCCGCCCACTACACAATGCAACTGCTCGAGGCCTGCGGACTACCGCCGGGCGTGATCAACATGGTCACCGGACGCGGGCAGGCGGTCAGTGAGGTCGCGCTTCCCGACGCGGCCCTGGCCGGTATCCATTTCACCGGATCCACCGCGACGTTCGGCCAACTGTGGGACACGGTCGCGGGGAACCTGCGCGGATACCGGGCATACCCGCGCCTGGTCGGGGAGACCGGCGGGAAGGACTTCGTCCTAGCCCATCCCTCCGCCGACATCGACGTCTTGCGGGTCGCTCTGGTGCGCGGAGCCTTTGAGTACCAGGGCCAGAAGTGCTCGGCCGCCTCCCGCGCGTACGTGCCGCGTTCGCTGTGGACCAGGATGCGTGATGACCTCGTCAGCGAGGTTGACTCGCTGCCGATGGGTGACATCTCAGACTTTCACAACTTCCTGGGCGCCGTCATCGACGACCGGTCGTTCGCCAAGTTGAACGCGGTCATAGACCGGGTGCGCGGCGATAACGGGGTCGAGATCGCGGCCGGCGGCGTGGCCGACGACAGCGTCGGGTACTTCGTACGTCCCACCGTCGTCGTGGCCGAAAACCTGGACCACGAGGTGTTCACCACCGAGTACTTCGGGCCCATCTTGTCGGTCTTCGTCTACGAGGACTCCGATTACGACGCGGTATTGCGTGGGTCCGCCGCTGTCGGCCCGTATGGCCTCACGGGCTCGATCCTCGCCCAGGACCGGGCCGTCATCACCGAGGCGATGGAAGCGCTGCGGTTCGCGGCCGGCAATTTCTACATCAACGACAAGCCGACAGGGGCGGTGGTGGGTCAGCAGCCGTTCGGTGGTGCCCGCGGCAGCGGGACCAACGACAAGGCCGGATCCATTCTGAACCTGCAGCGCTGGGTCTCCCCACGCACGATCAAGGAAACCTTCGTGCCGGCAACCGATTACCGTTACCCCTTCATGGACTGATGCGACGCATATGACCGACATTGATGCCCCCGACCCCTCGACCATTCCGAAGCTCCACGCCTACACCAGCGTTTGGCGGCTGCGCGCCGACGCCTGGACCGCGCTGGCCGACGCCACGAAACGACTGGCCGACACGCTGACACCCATCGACCTGCGTCCGGCATTGCAAGCCAGAATCACCGAGCTGGTGTTGCTGCTGGACCCGATGGAGACCTACTGGGCTTACCCGGGTCGTGGTCAACTGCTGCAGATCGACGCGCTGTGCAACGCGGGCGACTACGAGTCGGCGATGCGACAGACCGACACGGTCACACGTCAGTTGTCCGACCAGGACGACCCGACCGAACGACCGGCGTTTCAGGTGCTGGTCGTCGATGACATTCCCACGCCGGAGGCGGACTCCCTGCGCGAGGAGATCCGCAGGCTGCGCCGACCCGAAGATCCGTTCACCTACGAACTGGTCATCGTCCCCAGCTTCGAGGACGCCATGGTCGCAGTGCTACTCAACTCCGAGGTTCAGGCGTGCGTCATCCGGCCGGGCTTCGCCGTTACCTCGCCGCACAGTGTGGCCGATATGGCCCGGTTCATCGAGAATATCGATCTGCTTGCAGTGCAACGGATGCCCACAGATGAGCGGATGCTGCTGCTCGGCGAGGAGATCGCCGAAAGGCGTCCCGAGGTCGACCTCTACCTGGTCGCGCAGGTGTCCATCGAGCAGATCGCCGGCACGCTGACCCGCCGGTTCCGGCGGATCTTCCACCGCCGGGATCTGCTGGAGCTGCACCTGACAATCCTGCAGGGTGTGGCAGAGCGTTACGAGATGCCGTTCTTCACTGCCCTGCGTGGCTACAGCCGCCTGCCGACCGGCGTGTTCCACGCGCTGCCAATCTCTCGTGGCAAGTCGGTGGTCAACTCGCCCTGGATCCACCAGATGAGCGACTTCTACGGGCTGAATGTGTTCTTGGCCGAGACGTCGGCCACCTCTGGCGGTCTGGACTCCCTGCTCGACCCGTCGGGCCCGATCAAGAAGGCACAGCAACTGGCCGCCCGCGCCTTCGGTGCCGAGGAGACCTTCCTCGTCACCAACGGGACATCGACCGCGAACAAGATCGTCGTGCAGTCGATCGTCACACCAGGTGACGTGGTGCTGGTCGACCGGAACTGTCACAAGTCCCACCACTACGCCCTGATGCTCGGCGGCGGGCAGGTGACCTACCTGGACTCCTACCCTCTGGACCAGTTCTCGATGTACGGGGCTGTCCCCCTGGCGACTATCACTCAAACCCTGCGCGAATACCGCGAGCAAGGACGACTCGACCAGGTCAAGATGCTGTCCCTGACCAACTGCACCTTCGACGGCATCGTCTACGACGTCGAGCGGGTCATGCAGGAGTGTCTGGCTATCAAACCGGATCTCGTCTTCCTATGGGACGAGGCGTGGTTCGCCTTCGCCGGCTTCCACCCGATCTACCGGCGCCGGACGGCGATGGCCGCCGCGCGGCGGCTGGCGCGGCGCTACAGCAGTGCCCAGTACGCCGAGGAATACGCCGCAGCGCAGGCGATGGGTGGACAGGATGAGGCAGGCCCGCTGCCGGATCCCGACAAGGTCCGAATCCGGGTTTACGCCACTCAGTCCACCCACAAGACGTTAACCGCTCTACGGCAGGGCTCGATGATCCACGTCTTCGACCAGGACTTCCAGCACCTGAACGAAGAGGCCTTCCATGAGGCCTACATGACGCACACGTCCACCTCACCCAACTACCAGATCCTCGCCTCACTGGACGTCGGACGTAGCCAGGCCGAGCTCGAGGGCTACCAGCTCGTCCAGCGGCAGGCGGAGCTGGCGATGAACCTTCTGGACGCCGTCGAGGCGCACCCGCAGATCAGCAAGTACTTCCGGTTCCTCACCACGCCGGAAATGATCCCCGCCCGCTACCGCCGATCCGGCATCGACTACCCCCTCCGAGGAGGGTTCTCACAGATGGAGCAGGCGTGGCAGCGCGACGAATTCGTCCGTGACCCAAGCCGTTTGACACTCCTTATCGGCCTGACCGGGATCGACGGCGACACTTTCAAGCACAGCTACCTGATGGACAAATACGGCATCCAGGTCAACAAGACCTCCCGCAACAGCGTGCTCTTCATGACCAACATCGGTACGACTCGCAGCTCGGTTGCCTACCTGATCGAGGTGCTCGTCAAATTGGCCGAGGAGCTCGACGACGAACTGGCTCGGCTTGGCCCCCTTGGACGGCGCGAGAGGGACCGGCGGGTGGCCGCGCTCACCGGCAGCCCGCCGCCGCTGCCGAACTTCAGCCACTTCGCCGACCGGTTCAGGCACGACTTGGGCAGCCCGGACGGCGACTTGCGGGCCGCGTACTTTCTGGCGTATGTGCCCGGGGCATGCGAATACCTCCCACCCGAGGAGCTGGCCGCACGGGTAAGCCAAGGCCGGGAGGTTGTCTCGGCCATGTTCGTCACCCCCTACCCGCCCGGATTCCCGGTCCTGGTTCCCGGCCAGGTCGTCACCGCCGACATCCTCGCCTTCATGTCCGCACTGGACACCCGCGAGATCCACGGATACCTGCCCGAATTCGGCTACCGGGTCTTCACCGACGCCGCCCTGCAAGCCACCCCAAATCTGTTCACCTCCATGGCCGAGCTTCAGCAGACTGTGAGAGGACGGCCACTATTGGAGGTAATGGTCGACGCCGGGAGTTCGGGCAGTGTCAGTGCCCGCGCAGACACCAGCGACGCGCCGGAGTAGAACGCTCGAACCGAATCGACCAGGTGCCCAACACGAATCGTCACCACCGACCCACCCTGTGCTGTTACTCGACCGAGTTCGAGTTCGTGCCTTCTACGCGGAACACTTCGGCGAAGTAGCCGGTGAGCTCGTCGGCCAGCTGTTCTGGATGGGGAGTTTCGTCGATTCCGGCGAGGATTCTTGCCAGGCGTTTCCGGTAGTCGAGCTGCATGGCACGGGCGATCTGGACGCGTTGCGCTTGCGGTGAGCCAGCTCCGTGCAGCGATTCGGTCAGGTAGCCGACGGCATTGCGTCCCAGGGTCATGTTCTCGATCAGCCGGATGATGCGCAGCCGGGCCTCGGTCGGGACGTCAGCGCGGCCTTGGAGGTATTTGCGTAGCACCTGCCCGATTTCGGGATGGTTGAGGTCAGCCTCAGATGGCATTGTGGCCACGATTCCGCCGGCGAGATCTTGTGCCAGCCTTCCCATTTCGTACGGCAGTTTGGTGACGTGGTGCTTGCAGACGTTGGCCAGCATGTCGTCGCTGAGCCAGGCCCCGGACCGTGTCGGCTTGCCTTGGTGACTTGAGGCGATCCCGGTGCCATAGATCGTCTCGTTGAGGTGTGTCATCTCGACGAGCTTGTCCTTGATGTGCGAGGTGCGCTCGACGCCGTTGTATTCGGCGACTTGGGCGGCGGCGCCGATGAGGACGTCACCGACTCCGGTCTTGCACACGTAGCTGCGGCGATGATAGGTCGTGAAGCGTTCGACCAGCATGCCCGCAAATTCGAATTCGCGGTCCATGAAGATGTGCTGGCTGGGGATGAAAACGTTGTCGAAGATCACCATGGCTTCCTGACCGGAATACCGGGCGTTGCCGGAATCCATTGTGCCGCCTTCGATGCTGCGGGTGTCGCAGGATTGGCGACCATAGACGTAGGTGATTCCGGGGGCATCGACGGGGACGGCGCCGACGATGGCATATTCCACGTCTTGTGGCGACAAGCGTGTGGTCGGCATGACGATCATCCAGTGCGAGTTGAGGCATCCGGTTTGATGGGCCTTGGCTCCGCTGATCCAAACGCCTTCTGCAGTGCGGCGTGTCACGTGAACGTAGAGGTCCGGATCGGCCTGTTGGTGCGGGGCGAGCGACCGGTCACCCTTGGTGTCGGTCATTGCTCCGCCCACCACGAGATTTCCGCGATGCATGTCGGTGAGGAACTCGCGCAGCCGGCCGTGGTAGTCGGTGCTGAACTTCTCATCGATCTCGTAGGTCACCGAGTAGAGCGCGTTGAAGGCGTCCATGCCGACGCAGCGTTGGAAGCAAGTCCCCGTCAGCTGGCCAAGTTTGCGTTGCATTTTGTTCTGGTTGACGAGGTCTTCGGCGCTTGTGCAGATGCTCAGGAACCGGCTGACCGGCTCCCCGGTGAACGGGGATAGCACGGTTGCCAGATCGTGATGGCTCTGGGCAAGGTCATACGTCGCGGCGACGGCGTTGATGGATGGCCGGATAATCGGGTGCTCAACAGGTTCGGTGATTTTCTCACCGAGCAGGTACACCGTCAGATCGCGCCCTCGTAGGCTCTCGATGTAGTCGGCGCCGGTGTTGAGGTAGGCCTGTTTCGCCAGTGTGTTCATCGATTTCGCTGCTTCCTAGATAACGGCCATCGTGCGCGCGGCCTCGGTCAATTCGTCTCGGAACCTGGGATGGGCAATCGCGATGAGCCCCTGTGCACGCTCACGAATGGTTCTTCCGCGCATCTGCGCCACCCCAAACTCAGTGACGATCTTGTCCACGGTGTTCTTCGAGGTGGTGACGACCGACCCCGGACTGAGCGTCGGTCGGATCTTCGATATCGAGCCGTCGCGGGTGGTCGAGTGCAAGACGATGAACCCTTGTCCGTTCTCGGAGTACATGGCCCCGCGGGAGAAGTCGTATTGCCCTCCGCTGGAGGACAAATACCGCCCACCGGCTGTCTCGGATGCGCACTGTCCGTAGAAGTCGACCTCCGTTGTTGCGTTGATCGAGACGAAGTTGGGTTCTCGCGCGATCACCCTCGGATCGTTGACCCAGTCGACCGGAACGAAATCGATAGCAGTGTTCTCGTGGAGAAAGTCGTAGAGTCTGCGTGATCCCAGCGCCAGGGTGGCAACGATCTTTCCTCGCCGAAAATTTTTGTGCACTCCCGTGACCACGCCAGCCTCTATCAGGTCGATGACTCCATCGGAGAGCAGCTCCGTGTGGACGCCAAGTTCCTTGTGCCCCTTGAGCATGGCCAGTAACGCATTGGGCATGCCACCGATACCGGCCTGGATGGTTGCGCCGTTCGGGATTCGATCGGCGACCAACGCCGCGATCGCCTCGTCCTTGTCCGTTGGTACCATGGCGTGCGCTTCGACAAGGGGGTAGTCGACTTCGGTCCATCCCGCGATCTGACTGACGTGCACCTGATTTCCGCCGAATGTCCGCGGCATCTGCTGATTGGCTTCGAGAAAGAACGGAACCCTGCCGATCAGGGTTGCTGTGTAGTCGCAGTTGGTGCCCAGCGAGAAGTACCCCTGCCGATTCGGAGGTGACGCGGCTGCGATCACCAACGAGCACTTGGTGTGGCGCCGAAGCAGATCCGGCACTTCGCTGAAGTGGTTAGGCATCAGATCGCAGTTGCCGGACAGATACGGTTGCCGCGTTGCAGGGGCGAGGAAGTACGAGACGTGACGCAGGTGGTCGCCGAACTCCCCGTTGATGTAGCGGCGTTCGCGTAGCGCATGCATCTGGTGGATGCGAACGCCCCGCAGAGTCCCGGCGTGCTCTTCGAGAGTGTCGACGAGCGTGACGGGTTCACCGTTCGCGTTCGGCACGATGATGTCAGCGCCCGGTTCGACATGGTCGAGCACCGCTTCTGGCGGCTCCGGGTCGGTCAGAATGGTGTTCGAAGTCATTGGCGCCTTCTTTCTTCCAGCGTGCAGGTCACCGGAGGGTGGAATTTCAGACACGAATTCCTACTTGGGGGTGTCGCGGACGTCCCTGACGTCGGGCGCTGACGTCCTTGAACACATCCCACGGACCGGAACTCACGGCGGATACCTCACAACGTGATCACTTGGCGGATCGCCTGGCCGTTGTGCAGACGGTCGAATCCGTCGTTGATGTCGTCAAGGGCAAGCGTTCCGGTCATCAGGCGGTGCACCGGAAGAAGGCCGCGTTGGTACAGCTGGATATAACGGGGGATGTCTCGGTTGGGGACTGCCGTGCCGATGTAGCTGCCCTTGAGGGTGCGCTCTTCTGCTACCAGGCTGACCGGGGCCAACGGCATCGTTGCCGTCGGCGCGGGCAGGCCGGCGGTCACCGTGGTCCCTCCTCGGCGAGTGATCCGGTAGCCCAGGTCGAGCGCCTGCGTTGAGCCGGTGAAGTCGAAGGCAAACTCCACGCCGCCCCCCGTGGCGGCCCGCACTTGATCGGCGGCGTCCGCGTCGGCCGCGTTGACGACCGTGGTCGCACCGAGTTCGCTTGCGAAAGCAAGTCTGTCGTCTGCCAGGTCGACGGCGACGATGCTGCGGGCTCCGGCTGCGACGGCGCCGAGCAGGGCCGCTAGTCCGACGCCGCCGAGGCCGATGATCGCCGCTGACGAACCGGCAGGCATCCTCGAGGTGTTGACGACCGCTCCGACGCCGGTGAGCACGGCGCAGCCGAACAAGGCTGCCTCCTCCAGTGGCAGCTCGGGGTCGATCTTGACCAGTGAGCGGCGCGAGACAGTGGCGTATTCGGCGAACCCGGATACGCCGAGGTGGTGGTTGACTGGCTCTCCGTTGTGCCGATGCAGCCGGCGTGCGCCCGAGAGCAGGGTGCCTGTCGCATTGGCGGCCGCGCCCGGTTCACATAGGGCTGGCCGACCCTCGGTGCACGGTTCGCAATGCCCGCATGAGGGGACAAAGACAAACACGACATGGTCGCCCGGTTTGAGTGCCGGTCCTGCTACGTCGTCGGCCCGGGGGCCGACTTCCTCGACGATGCCGGCGGCCTCGTGGCCCAACGCCATCGGCATCGGCCGTGGCCTGTCGCCGTTGATAACTGACAGATCGGAATGGCATAGTCCCGCCGCCTT
>DATFCF010000499.1:0-2002 GCA_035253445.1 Mycobacterium sp. | reverse complement strand
CGTCGGTTTGGTCGACGGGCCGGTCGCGAAAGAACTTCCTCATCTGAACGGCGCGAATATTGTCGCGGCGCCTGGCTTCTCCATGGCCGAATGCAATCCGAAAAGTGCAGCGTGGCAACACGGAACCTTCATCGCCAGTATTTTGAGCGCACATAGGTCCTCCCCTGCGCCCGCAATTTGCCCGGATTGCACACTCTTCGTCCGCCCAGTTTTCTGGGACGACCAACCAACGCCCCGAGCGACACCCGAAGAGCTTGCCGCCGCAATCATGGAGGGCGTCGGGTCGGGAGTGCGCGTGCTGAACCTGAGCGTGGCCTTGACCGGCCGGTCCCGTGACGGTGGTCGCCAGATACACGATGCGCTCGATCACGCGATGCAGAACGGCACCATCGTCGTCGCGGCGGCAGGCAACCAGAGCCGAGTGGGCGGATCGACTATCACCGCCCATCCCTGGGTCATCCCCGTTGTCTCCTATGGATTCGACGGAAGGCCGTTAGACGTTTCCGATCTAGGCGCTTCGATCGGTGCAGGCGTCGGCGCTCCTGGAGAACATGTTGTCGGCCTCGCGCCTGACGGGAGCCGACTTGAACTGAGTGGCACCAGCGTGGCGGCCCCCTTCGTTTCCGGCGCAATCGCCCTGCTCTGGTCGCAGGTTCCCAGCGCATCGGCAGCAGAGGTCCGATACGCGATAACCCAACAGACCCGTCGCCGTAGCATCGTGCCTGCTCTACTGGACGCGGCGATGGCCCATACGCGCCTGCAGGAGCTTTCGCGAAGGAGATGATGCAGTGGACACTCCCGATTCATCGGACGCGAGGGCAGACCGGCCCACGCCGCGAGTCCGAGTACGGCTGCCCGGGTTTGTCAATCTCGATCATGACGTTGGCCTGGGCGATGCGATCAAGTTGGCCACGTCGATGGTCGGCATCAAGCCGTGTGGCGGATGTGCGCAACGTGCCGACACTTTGAATCGAGCGCTCATGTTCGGACAGAGTGCCCCGAGAGACCACTCACGGTAGGAGGTGCACCGTGGAGTCCGACCTCAGCAGAGCGGACGACTCGCTGACCGAAATACCGTCCGCCGATGCGACTGTCACGAGGGAAGTGGCCGCGATGAACTCAGCCGCAGTGAGCAACGCCGGCTCGACACCACCCACGCCGGAATCGGCGTCTTTCGTGTACGCGCTGGGCCGAGTAGCACCGCGTTTCCCCTCGGTCGGAGTAGAGAAGGAGTTCGCCCAGGCGGCGGGGCGGGCCGAAACGGCAGGAAAGACCGATCGGGAACTAACGCAGGAGATCCTGCAGTCCAATCGGTACCTGGCTCGTCAGGCCTGCTGGGTATTCACCGTCGAGGGAATCGAGACGTACATCCTCGTGCCGCGCGACCCGGGCGACTACTCGTTATTGGTGGACGCCCTTCGGGCAGCACCTCGCGCGACCGATGTCGATGTCGTGATCGGCGTCAGGGGCGGGGTCTCTTCGCCGGTGGCTTGCAACGGACTGGTCGTTCCAGTCGTGATCTTCGATCAGCTTTATTCGTTTGACGTCGACACGCTCGTACGGTCCATCCCAAAGCCGGACAAGATTTCGCGGGAGAAGTTCGAGCCCACGGCCGAAGAGCTGCTGTCGAGGATCATGCAGTTGGCGGATAATGCGGGCGCGACCGACGAGCACCGCGCCCTCAACTACCTTTCGGTCCGCTATCACGCCATCTACGCACAAGCCGCCGAGATGCATGGCAGGGATTACTCCTTGACAGCGGTTGACGTTCGGCCGTCACGCCTTAGCGGCGTTCGCGTACTGGTCGACGTGATCTTTACGTTCACCAATCGCCAGACGGGCTTCGTGGAGCAGTATTACGTACGCGTCGATGTCACCGAGGAGTTCCCATTCTTGACGAACAGATTGTCCACCTACTACGAGCGCTGAAACAGGGAGGTTTCAAATGTTAGGATTCACCGCCGAGGCAGCCCTCAACTCAAGTGAGCAATACGTCACAGCA
>DATFCF010000498.1:0-5185 GCA_035253445.1 Mycobacterium sp. | reverse complement strand
CACGGAGTACTGCCGAGCCGGGAACGTCACGTTTCTCCCTCCATCGCGACGTTCCCATACCGCGAAGCCGATCAAGCGCAGCCCGTTGAGCGGACCGCTTGCAGCTCCGAAGATCACCTCCGCATCCGCGAGCTTCCCCTGGGGGCTGCCCTTGGTGTTCGGAAGGATCGTGACCGTCATCAATTCGCCGTTGCCTTTGGACATGATGGGCCTCCATGAAACGCCGAGGACGCTGGGTCGACGGCGTTGGCTATGCCCTACGGGCCGTTGTGGCGCGCAGGAGCAAGGGGTGGGACGCAGGGACTACTGAAGTGCCTGCGTGGACGAAAACTCGTCGAAGGCCCCACCGCACGGAGTGCCTTGCACATAGAGGATGAACGCAGTCTGCGGCCCAAACCTTACATGGCTCTGTTGGACACCTGCTTCCACGTCTGCTGTCGATGCGATTGCTTACGCTCTTCACGGGAAGAGGCCCTTGAGCACTGCGATCAGGGGAGGCTCCAGCTTGGGCCAGAGGGCGGCAGCCCCGAGCGCGGCAGTCGCGATCCCCATCGTCGTCAGCGTGGCACGTGCCGGCCGCCTTCTCGTTCTGCGGGAGTCCACGAACACCCAGAGCCAGGCGCCGACGACCAGCATCGTCGCGAGGTAGGGCGCCCCCCAGAATGCCTGGGCGAAGAACGCCAGGACCCCGCCGGAGAAGGCGAGGACCACGGCCGGCAAGGCAAATGGCAGCACGCAACAGATCCCGCATGCGACGGCACCGACGGCGACTGTCGCGGCGGCGGCCGACGCGGTGCGCTCGGGAGATGGGGCGAGGCCGAATGACGCGCTTCCGCGCGCTCATGACCGGCGGTCCGTCAGGAAGGTCGTGGCCCGAAGACGATCACCGCCGCGCCGATCAGCGCAATGCCGGCTCCGAGGACGTCCCAGCGATCGGGCCGCGCACCCTCGACGCCCCACAGCCACACCAGCGAGGCGCAGATGTAGACGCTCCCATACGCAGCGTACGCCCGTCCGGCGTGGCTGGTGTCGACGAGCGTCAAGAGCCACGCGAACAGGGCCAGCGAGACCATGCCCGGGAGCAGCCACAGCGCGGAGTGCTGGCCGCGCAGCCACGCCCAGAATGAGAAGCAACCGGCGATCTCGGCAAAGGCCGCCAGCACGTAGACCAGTGATGTCCGCATGGAGTGTCGATCGTGTCACGAACGTCGCCCCGTCAACTCGGCCAACAGATCGGGCACGGCGTCCGCCGCTGCCGGCGGGGCCGTGACGAGGAGGCGAACTTCGACGTCGTCCTCGTGCAGCTCGAACTGCAGGAACGCGCAGCAGGTTCGCTCCTGCTCGACCAGTTGGCGCACGCGCGCGGCAGCCTCCGGTGCGTACCGCAGATCGAGGGTGAGGCCGCGCTGCTCGACACGCCGGAGGGCGTCTCGGCTCAGCGCCGCAATCTCGGCGAGCCGTTGCCGGTAGTCAGACGCCGACAGTGTGCAGGCAATGGGAATGTCATTGGCCATGGGTAGCTCCTGGGTGTACCGTACAACCTCAAGTCACTTGAGGTTCAAGGACCCTCTACCCGAGCACCACCATGAGAATCGGAACCCTCGCCGACCGGACGGGCACCAACGTGCCGACGATCCGCTACTACGAGTCGATCGGTCTCCTCCCTCAGGCGGCCAGGCAGGAAGGGCGTCAGCGCGTGTACGGCGAACGCGACGTCGAACGTCTGACTTTCATCCGGCGCTGTCGAGAGTTCGGGTTCTCAGTCGAACAGGTGCGTTCCTTGGAGGCGCTCGGCCGCGACCGCTCGCGGTCGTGTCTCGAACTGCGCGAACTGGCGGCTTCCCATCTGGCAGACGTCCAGGCTCGCATTCGCGAGTTGAAAGCGCTCGCGCGCAGCCTTGCGGCGTTCGTGGACAGCTGCGACGCGACGTGTCCAGGTGGTGCGGGTCCCGACTGCACCATCCTCGACGACCTGGGCAGGCGTCCTCGCGGGTGCGGCGGCAGCCCGACAGCACGACACTGGTCGACGTAACGCGATGGCAGTAGCCAACACGGCGTTGCTGACGTGTCCGGTCTGCGGCCACCAATCGGTCGAGGACATGCCGACAGACCGCTGTGTGTTCTTCCATGAATGTGCTGGCTGCCGCACGCTCCTGCGTCCGCGCTCCGGTGACTGCTGCGTGTTCTGTTCCTACGGCGATCGCCCCTGCCCGCCGAAGGGCGACGACGCATCCTGCGGCTGAACGACGTCGGCTCCGCCCCTTGCGTCCTTTCGCGCACCCGTCCGTCTGTAGGGGCAGCAGACGACTGCAAGGAGGGACATCGTGGAAGCAACGACAGCAGAACAGATTCGCGCGACGGTCCGTGAGGCGTATGGCGCCGTCGCCACGCAGAAGCAGGGCGGGTGTTGTGGCAGCGGTGGCAGTTCGAGTTGCTGCGGTCCGACCGGGTCGTCATCGACGCGGTTGGGCTACACCGACGCGGATGTGGCGGCGGTCCCCGACGGCGCCGACCTCGGCCTCGGCTGCGGGAACCCGCAGGCCATCGCCGGTCTCCAGCCTGGCGAGCGCGTGCTCGACCTCGGCAGCGGCGGCGGCTTCGACGCCTTCCTCGCCGCGCGGCAGGTGGGGCCGACCGGCCACGTGGTGGGCGTCGACATGACGCCCGAGATGATCGCCCTCGCGCGCGGCAACGCCGCGAAGGTCGGCTTGGACTACGTCGACTTCCGTCTCGGCACCATCGAGCAGCTGCCGGTCGGCGACGCGTCGATCGACGTGATCATGTCGAACTGCGTGGTCAACCTCGCGCCCGACAAGCCCGCGGTCTTTCGCGAGGCCTACCGCGTCCTCGCGCCCGGTGGCCGGCTCGCCATCTCCGACATGGTGGCGGTGGGCGATCTGCCGGCCGCGATCGCGAACGATCCAGCGGCCTACACCGGCTGCATTGCCGGCGCGGCTCCCGTCGTCGAGCTGGAGCGCATGATCGCTGCCGCCGGATTCCAGCAGGTGCGCGTCCGCGTGCAGGCCTCCAGCCGGGACCTGGTCGAAGACTGGAGTCCGGGGAGCGGCGCGGCACAGGTCGTCGCGTCGGCGCTCATCGAAGCGATCAAGCCGGCGTGACCACCACAATGCATCTACACGGAGATCAGCCATGACCGCGACACCGACGACATCCCAGCCGATGCCCACCGTGCCAGACGCGTGCTGCGACAGCACGCTCCTCAGCACCTGTTGCCAGCCCGAGGCCAAGGCGACCTGCTGTGGGCCCTCGCCTCAACCATCGAGCTGCGGGTGTGCACCGAAGGCCGCCGCCCCGCGCTAGCATCATGAACACGATGTTGGCCGCGCCCGACCTCCCGTGGCAGGAACTGCACGGCGACCTGCGCGCATTCGTCGCCAGACGGGTGCGCAACGAGGCCGACGTGGACGATCTGGTGCAGCGGGTGCTGCTCCAGATCGTCAAGGGGCTCGACTCCCTCCGCGACACGGGCCGCCTCCATGCCTGGGTGTACCGCACCGCGCGCAACGTGATCATCGACCACTACCGGGCAACGGGCAGTCGGCGTGAGCAGGCGGCGGGGGATGCGGTCGACCTCGACAGGGTCGAAGAACCGCCGCTGCTGGATGACGAGGACGCGGCGCTGCGCGAGCTGGCCACGTGCCTGGCGCCGATGCTGCGTCAGTTGGCGCCCGCCTATCAGGAGGCCGTCCGTATCGTCGACCTGGAGGGGGTCACGCAGCAGGAGGCCGCGCGCCGCGCCGGGGTGTCGCTCTCGGGCATGAAGAGCCGCGTCCAGCGGGGCCGTCAGCAGCTCCGCGCGGTCCTCGAAGCCTGCTGCCGGATCGACCTGGATCACCGTGGCAGCATCGCGGGCTACGCGGCTCGGCATCCCGACGCCTGCGGCTGCGGCGGCTGCGGCGAGCGCTGATCGCCAACCTCAGAACCAGAGCCTCAACGCATCCGGCCATTGTCACAAGCGGTTGCGCCATGCTATCGTCAATCGACGATAGACGATGGCAACCGCGACCCGACGCCGACCGACGGCCCCAGCCGAGGGGGACACGTGCTGCCCGCCTGACAACCCGCAGGCGCTCGACCAACTCTCGGCTCCGAAAGCCGATCCCGCCGCAGACGCCGAACTCGCCGCCTTTGCCAAGGCGCTCGGACACCCGGTGCGGGTGCGCATCCTCCGCATGCTGGCGGAGAAGGACGCGCGCGTGTGCAGCCGCATCGTCGACGAACTGCCCCTGGCGCAATCGACGGTCTCCGAGCACCTGCGCATCCTGCGCGAGGCCGGCCTCGTGCGCGTGAACCCGTCGGGACCGAGCGTGGGGTACTGCATCGTGCCCACTGCGTTGACGCGCCTGAAAGCGCTGCTGCAGGCGCTGTGATGGCCACCAAACGCCTGAACCCGTTCGAACGCTATCTGAGCCTGTGGGTGGGCCTGTGCATGATCGCCGGCGTCGCGCTGGGCGTCCTGGCGCCGGCCGCGATGGCCGGTCTCCGACAGCTCGAATTCGGCGACGGCAGCCAAATCAACATCCCGATCGCCATCCTCATCTGGTTGATGATCACGCCCATGATGATGAAGGTCGATTTCGGCGCGATCCGCAACGTCGGCCGCCGGCCGCGCGGCCTCTTCGTCACGCTCTTCGTGAACTGGCTGGTCAAGCCGTTCTCGATGGCGCTCATCGCCTGGGTATTCTTCCGTCTGCTGTTCAGCCCCTGGATCGCGCCGGCGGACGCCGACCAGTACATCGCCGGGTGCATCATCCTCGCCGCCGCGCCGTGCACCGCCATGGTGTTCGTCTGGAGCTACCTCTCCGACGGCGACCCCGCGTACACGCTGGTGCAGGTGTCGGTGAACGACCTGCTGATGCTCGTCCTGTTCGCGCCCATCGTGCGGTATCTCGTGAGCGGGGCCGCCTCGCTGGAGGTGCCGTTCTTGGTGCTCCTGTATTCCGTACTCGTGTTCATCGTCGTGCCGCTCGTGGCTGGCGTCCTGCTGCGCCAGTGGTTCGTACGGACGCGAGGCACGACGTGGTTCGAGGCGGAGTTGCTGCCACGCTTCGCGCCCATCAGCATGCTCGCGCTGCTGGCCACACTCGTGCTCATCTTCGCCTTCCAGGCCGACAACATCCTCGGCAAGCCGCTGCACGTGGCGTTGATCGCGGTGCCGATCCTG
>DATFCF010000497.1:0-10127 GCA_035253445.1 Mycobacterium sp. | reverse complement strand
CAACCACGATGTGGGCTTCATCGGGGTCCCGCTGTTTCACATCGCCGGCATCGGCAACATGATCAGCGGCCTGCTGCTCGGTCTGCCGACCGTGCTCTATCCGCTCGGCGCATTCGACCCGGGCGCCCTGCTGGACGTGCTCGCCGCAGAGCAGGTGACGGCCATGTTCCTGGTGCCGGCGCAATGGCAGGCGATCTGTGCCGAACAGCGGGCCAACCCAAGGGAATTGCAGCTGCGGGTGCTGTCCTGGGGCGCGGCTCCCGCGTCCGATAGCTTGCTGCGCGATATGTCCGAGTTGTTCCCCGGCACCCAGATCTACGCCGCGTTCGGCCAGACCGAGATGTCGCCGGTTACGTGTATGTTGTTGGCGCAGGACGCAATTCGTAAAATTGGCTCCGTCGGCAAGGTGATCCCCACGGTGGCCGCACGGGTCGTCGACGAAAACATGAACGACGTCCCTGTCGGTCAGGTCGGCGAGATCGTCTATCGCGCACCGACGCTGATGGCCGGGTACTGGAACAACCCGAAGGCCACCGCCGAGGCCTTTGCCGGTGGCTGGTTCCACTCCGGCGACCTCGTCCGGCAGGACGAGGAGGGCTATGTCTGGGTCGTCGACCGCAAGAAGGACATGATCATCTCCGGCGGCGAGAACATCTATTGCGCCGAGGTCGAAAACGTCCTCGCTGGCCATCCTGCGATCGCCGAGGTGGCGGTAATCGGGCGGGCCGACGAGAAGTGGGGCGAAGTTCCGCTCGCCGTAGTCGCGTTGGGTGCTGACTCCGCTGGAAAACTCGACCTCGCCGACCTTGACGAATTCCTGACCGAACAGCTGGCGCGGTACAAGCATCCGAAGGCGCTCGAGATCGTCGACGCCCTGCCGCGCAACCCGGCTGGCAAAGTCCTCAAAACGGAATTGCGTGCTCGATTTGGAGGCAGGAAACAGATTGACGCTGGCGAAAGTTCCACTCCGCCAACGGTTTCTGCTGGGGCACAAGACAATTAGCGGCTGGGGGTGTGTTTGCTAACGGTTACGGGCACAATCCTGCCGATGCGGTACGCGGCAGGTACCGCATCGGGTACAGTCCTGTGGTCCGTCTTACTACCCGCCAGTAGGGAGACGGTGGTCACACACACCGGGTTGGGGCAAGGAGGGGGCGTGCGACGGGTGCTGCCGCTGCGCCACGAGAATCGCGGCTTCGCCGCGGGAGCGCACCGGTGACGGCACCGACCGGCGTGACCGGCTATGTGCGCGAACAGGTCAGGCCGGGGCTCGAGGCCGTCGGCGGCTTCGTGCGCATGTGCGTGCTCACCGGTAAGGCGCTCTTCCATCCGCCGTTCCAGTGGCGAGAGTTCATACTTCAGAGCTGGTTTCTGATGCGGGTGGCATTCCTGCCGACCCTCGCGGTGTCCATCCCGTTGACCGTGCTCCTCATCTTCACGCTCAACATCCTGCTCACGCAGTTCGGCGCCGCCGACATTTCCGGAGCCGGAGCGGCGCTGGCCGCCGTCACCCAGCTGGGACCGCTGGTGACGGTGCTCGTGGTCGCCGGAGCCGGGTCGACGGCCATTTGTGCCGACCTCGGCGCCCGCACCATCCGCGAGGAGATCGACGCGCTCGAGGTGCTCGGCATCGATCCGATCCACCGACTGGTGGTGCCCCGCGTGGTCGCGTCGACGTTCGTCGCGCTCCTTCTGAACGGCGCGGTGATCACGATCGGGTTGGTCGGCGGATTCATCTTTGGCGTGTACCTACAGAACGTCTCCGCCGGCGCTTACGTCTCTACGCTCACGCTGGTCACCGGCCTGCCGGAGGTGTTGATATCGGTGTTCAAGGCCATGACCTTCGGGCTGATCGCCGGCCTGGTCGGTTGCTATCGGGGCCTGACCGTCGCCGGCGGCGCAAAGGGTGTCGGCACCGCCGTCAACGAGACGCTGGTGCTCTGCGTGATCGCCCTGTTCGCAGTGAACGTCGTGCTGACCACGATTGGTGTCCGATTCGGGACGGGGAACTGACGTGTCGACGAGTCAGGTCCTGCGCTCCCGGTTCCCCCGGGCGTTCTCCCGCGGAACGGGTCTGGTCACCGCCCCGGCCCGTGGTCTGGACAGCATCGGGCATGTCGCCTGGTTCGTCGTCACCGCCGTCGGGCAGATCGGGCACGCCCTGCGGTACTACCGCAAGGAAACGCTGCGGCTGATCGCCGAGATCGGCATGGGCACTGGCGCCATGGCGGTGATCGGCGGCACCGTCGCGATCGTCGGGTTCGTGACGCTATCCGGATCGTCACTGGTCGCCATCCAGGGTTTCGCGTCGCTGGGCAACATCGGCGTCGAGGCGTTCACCGGCTTCTTCGCCGCGCTGATCAACGTGCGCATCGCCG
Source organism: Mycobacterium sp. (assembly GCA_035253445.1). Taxonomy (GTDB): domain Bacteria; phylum Actinomycetota; class Actinomycetes; order Mycobacteriales; family Mycobacteriaceae; genus Mycobacterium. The sequence continues at coordinate 7,749 of DATFCF010000497.1, read as the reverse complement.
CCCCGGTGGTCGCGGGTCAAGCCTTGGCGGCCACGGTCGGCGCAGGCGCCACCGCCGAGTTGGGCGCCATGCGCATCAGCGAGGAGATCGACGCGCTAGAGGTGATGGGCATCAAGTCCGTCTCGTACCTGGTGTCCACGCGGATCATGGCCGGGTTTGTGGTGATCATCCCGCTCTACGCGATGGCGATCATCATGTCGTTCCTGTCCGCTCAGGTGACGACGACGTTGTTCTACGGCCAGTCGATCGGCACCTACGAGCACTACTTCCGCACGTTCCTGCGACCGGATGACGTGTTCTGGTCGTTCGTGCAGGCGATCATCATCTCGGTCATCGTGATGCTCAACCACTGCTACTACGGCTACTTCGCCAGCGGCGGACCGGTCGGCGTCGGTGAGGCCGTCGGGCGGTCGATGCGCGCATCGCTGGTCGCGATCGTCTGTGTGGTCTTGTTCGCATCGTTGGCGCTCTACGGTGTCGACCCGAACTTCAACCTGACGGTGTAACGCATGACCGCGCCGCTGAACACGTCCCGGACCCCACCGTACAAGTTGGCGGGCGTGGTGCTGACGCTGGTCACGATCGCCGCAATTGTGCTGGTGTACTTCCAGTTTCGCGGCGACTTCCTGAACCGCGAGCAGTTGACGATGATGTCTGCGCGCGCGGGTTTGTCGATGGAAACCGGCGCGAAGGTGACCTACAACGGCGTCGAGATCGGTCAAGTGGCCAAGGTCGACGAGGTCGACGTCGATGGCGAGCCAAGGGCCAAGCTCACGCTGGACGTCGACCCCAAGTACTTCAAGTACATCCCGCGCAACGTCGACGCCGACATCAGCGCCACCACGGTGTTCGGAAACAAGTACATCTCCTTCTCCTCGCCGGAAAACCCGTCGCCCCAACGCATTACGCCTTCGGACGTGATTGATGCCACCTCGGTGACCACCGAGTTCAACACGTTGTTCGAGACGGTCGTTTCGGTCTCGGAGAAGGTCGACCCGATCAAGCTGAACCAGACGCTGGCCGCCACCGCCGAAGCCCTCGACGGGCTGGGTGACCGGTTCGGGCAGTCGATCGTCCAGGGCAACGAGATCCTGGCCGACATCAATCCGCAGATGCCGCAGATCCGGCGCGACAATCAGTTGCTCGCCGACCTCGGCGAGGTCTACGCCAACGCGGCGCCCGATCTGTTCGACGGCCTCGAGAATGCGGTCACGACCGCGCGCACCCTCAACGAGCAACAGGCCAACATCGATCAGGCGTTGATGGCCTCGATCGGGTTCGGCAACACCGGCGGTGACGTCTTCGAGCGCGGTGGCCCCTACCTCGTCCGCGGTGCCGAAGACCTGATCCCCACCTCTGAAACGCTCGACAAGTACAGCCCGGCGCTGTTCTGCACGATCCGCAACTTCCACGACGTTGAGCCGAAAGTCGCAGCGTCGCTTGGCGGCAACGGTTACTCGCTGCAGACTCTGTCCGAGCTCATGGGTGCCGGCAACCCCTACGTCTATCCCGACAACCTTCCACGGGTGAACGCAAAAGGCGGTCCCGAGGGCAGGCCGGGCTGCTGGCAGCCGATCACTCGTGACCTGTGGCCCGCGCCGTATCTGGTGATGGACACCGGCGCCTCCATCGCGCCGTACAACCACTTCGAACTCGGGCAACCGATCCTGATCGAGTACGTGTGGGGACGCCAGATTGGGGAGAACACGATCAACCCATGAAAATCACCGGTACTGCTGTCAAACTCGGCATCTTCTCACTGGTGCTGCTGCTGTTCACCGCGATCATCATCGTGGTGTTCGGTCAGATGCGGTTCGACCGCACCACCGGGTATACGGCGATCTTCTCCAACGCCAGTGGCCTGCGCGCCGGCCAGTTCGTCCGCGCGTCCGGCGTCGAGGTCGGCAAGGTCTCCAAGGTCGAGCTGATCAATGGCGGGTCGCAGGTGAAGGTCGACTTCAGCGTGGACCGCTCCCTGCAGCTGTTCGAGGAAACGACGGCGTCCGTCCGGTACCTGAACCTGATCGGCGACCGGTACATGGAGCTCAAGCGCGGCGCGAGCGACAAGCGGCTGCCGGCGGGCGGCACCATTCCGCTCGAGCGGACCGAGCCCGCGCTCGACCTCGACGCGTTGATCGGCGGGTTCCGCCCGGTGTTTCGTGCGCTGGATCCGGACAAGGTCAACAACATTGCGCAGTCGATCATCACGATCTTCCAGGGCCAAGGCGGCACCATCAACGACATTCTTGACCAGACGGCGTCGCTCACGTCGGCCCTGGCCGACCGCGACCAAGCCATCGGCGAGGTGATCCGCAACCTGAACACCGTGCTGGACACCACGGTCCGTCATCAGCAGCAGTTCGACGAGACCGTGCAGAACTTCGAGGTCTTGATCACCGGGCTGAAGAACCGCAAGGACCCGATTGCGGAATCGACCGCGAACATCAGTGACGCCGCGGGCACCATCGCCGACCTGCTGGCCGACAATCGCCCGCTCCTGCAAAGCACGGTCAGTCAACTCGAGGTCATCCAGCAGCCGCTGGTCGACCAGAAGGAACAGCTCAACGACATCCTGGTGAGGCTGCCGACAGCGTTCAAGATCATCGGCCGTGCCGGTGGCATCTATGGCGACTTCTTCAACTTCTACGCCTGCGATATCTCGTTGAAGCTCAACGGTTTGCAGCCCGGCGGGCCGGTGCGCACCGTCAAGCTGTTCGGGCAGCCCTCGGGTAGGTGCACGCCGCAATGAGAACGCTGGAGGGATCGAACAGGGTCCGAAACGGGTTGATGGGCATCATCATCCTGGTCCTCGTCATCGGCGTGGGGCAGAGCTTCGCCAGCGTGCCGATGCTGTTCGCGACGCCCACCTACTACGCCCAGTTCTCCGACACCGGTGGGATCAACAAGGGCGACAAGGTGCGCATCGCGGGGGTCGACATCGGCAAGGTCCGCTCGATGTCGATCGACGGTGACAAGGTCGTCATTGGCTTCTCGCTCGACGGTACCCAGATCGGCACGGACAGCCGGGCGGCCATCCGGACCGACACCATCCTGGGCCGCCGCAACATCGAGATCGAGCCGCGTGGGACAGACCCGTTGCGCGCCGACGGAATACTGCCGCTCGGCCAGACCACCACGCCGTACCAGATCTATGACGCGTTCTTCGACGTGACGAAGGCGGCATCGGAGTGGGACACGCAGACGGTGAAGCGGTCGCTGAATGTGTTGTCGGAGACCATCGACCAGACCTATCCGCATCTGAGCGCCGCGCTCGACGGTGTGGCGCGATTCTCCGACACCATCGGCAAGCGTGACGACGAGATCAAGCAACTGCTCGCCAATGCCAACAAGATTGCCGGCATCCTCGGCAACCGCAGTGGGCAGATCAATCAGCTGCTCGTGAACGCGCAGAGCCTGCTTGCCGCCATCAACGAGCGCAACTATGCCGTCAGCATGCTGCTCGAGCGGGTGGGGGAATTCTCCGCGCAGGTGGAAGGTTTCATCGACGACAACCCCAACCTCAATCACGTCCTGGAACAGCTGCGCACCGTCAGTGATGTGTTGAAAGAGCGCAGGTTCGACCTGATGGACACGCTGTCCACGGTGTCCAGTTTCGTGGCCTCGCTGGGTGAAGCGGTGGCCTCAGGGCCGTACTTCAAGGTCATGTTGGTCAACCTGCTGCCCGGTCAGATTTTGCAGCCGTTCGTCGACGCCGCGTTCAAGAAGCGCGGCATCGATCCCGAAGAGTTCTGGCGCAACGCCGGCCTGCCCGCCTGGCGGTTCCCCGACCCGAACGGGCAGCGGTTCGAAAACGGTGCTCCCGCACCGGGTCCCGCGGTCTTGGAAGGCACCCCCGAGCATCCAGGGCCAGGGGTGCTGAAGGGATCGCCGTGCTCGTACACCCCACCGGCTGACGGTCTGCCGCGTCCAGGCGACCCGCTGCCATGTGCCGATCTGACGCAGGGCCCGTTCGGACCGGTGCCCGGCGGATTCGGGCCGCCCGACGTGGCCACGTCGGCTCCCAATGCACACGGTCCTGGTTTCACGCCAGGTGTGCCTGCCGCAGCGATCCCCGGGCAGATGCCACCGGACATGCCGGGGGCGCCGGCGCCGATCGCACCGGGACCGCCGGGGGCGCGCACCGTGCCCGTCGGCCCGCTGCCGCCCGAGGCACCCGACTTCACGCCGGGGATCGCGCCACTGCCACCGGCCTTGACCGGGCCACCGCCACCACCGGGACCGGGTCCGGAGCTGCCGCCAGCGGGACAACCGCCGTTGCCGGGCAACCCGCCGTATCTCCCACCAGGACAGCAGGGATAGGGCGGGGGTGTAGCTGATGTCGACTATCTTCAACGTCCGAAACATGAAGTTGCCGAGCGGTGTTTCTCGGGCTTCGGTGATCGTCGGCGCGCTTGTCGTGGTGCTGGCCTTGGTGGCAGGCATCGTCGGTTGGCAGCTGTACAAGAAGCTGACCACCAACACCGCAGTGGCCTACTTCGAAGACACGCTCGCGCTGTATCCGGGCGACAAGGTCCAGATCATGGGTGTCAGGGTCGGCTCGATCGACAAGATCGAGCCGGCGGGCGACAAGATGAAGGTGTCGTTCCACTGGGAGAACAAGTACAAGGTGCCGGCCAACGCCACCGCGTCGATCCTGAATCCCAGCCTGGTGGCGTCGCGCACGATCCAGTTGTCGCCGCCCTACACCGGTGGTCCGGTGATGGAAGATGACGCGGTCATCCCGATCGACCGCACGCAGGTGCCCGTCGAGTACGACGAGTTGCGCGACTCGATCAACCGCATCCTCACCGATCTCGGTCCGACACCCGAACAGCCGAAGGGCCCGTTCGGCGACATCATCGAATCCGCCGCCGACGGGTTCGCCGGCAAGGGCGAGCAGTTCAACAAGACGCTGAATGGACTGTCCGAGGCGCTGTTTGCCCTCAACGAGGGTCGTACCGATTTCTTCGGCGTGATCAAGAGTCTGGCGCTGTTCGTCAACGCGCTTCATCAGAGCGACCAGCAGTTCGTCGCGCTCAATGACGACCTGGCGCAGTTCACCAACGCGTTCACCAACACCGACCGGGAGCTGGCAACCGCGCTGCAGGACCTGAACCGGTTGTTGACGACCACACGGCAGTTCCTCGACAAGAACAGCGAGGTGCTCGTCCACGACGTCAACAATCTCGCCGACGTGACCAACGCGATCCTGCAGCCCGACCCGCTCAACGGTTTGGAAACCGCGCTGCACGTGTTCCCCACGCTCGGCGCGAACCTGATGAACATCGTCTCGCCGGTGACCGGCGGCGTGATGGGCATCCCCGTCATCAACAACTTCGCCAACCCGCTGCAGTTCGTCTGCAGCTCGATCCAGGCCGGCAGCAGGCTCGGCTATCAGGAGTCGGCGGAAATGTGCGCGCAGTACTTGGCGCCGATCCTCGACGCGATCAAATTCAATTTCCCGCCGTTCGGTGTCAACCAGTTCAGCAGCGCGATGACCCTGCCAAAGCACATTGCGTACTCCGAGCCACGGTTGCAGCCGCCGGGCGGATACAAGGACACCACGGTGCCGGGCGTCTGGTCGCGCGACACGTTGTTCTCACACGGCAACCACGAGCAGGGCTGGACCGTCGCGCCCGGGATGCAAGGCGTTGACGTGCAGCCGTTTACGGCCAACATGCTCACGCCGGAGTCGTTGGCCGAGTTGATGGGCGGCCCCGACATCGTTGCGCCGGCTGCGCCGCCCGCGTTCGGCGCACCTCCCGGCGGGAACCTGCCAGGGCCGCCGAACGCCTACGACGAGCGAAACCCGCTGCCACCGCCGTGGTACGTGCAGCCCGCGCCGCCACCGGGCCCCGCCCCGGGAGTGATCCCGGGTGATCCGGGTGGCTCACCGATGGGAGTACCCGCACCTGCGCCCGCGGCTCCAGCCGCTCCAGCCGGACCGCCGCTACCAGCCGAGGCAGGTCGATGATGCGCAACTGGAGCAGGTTCGTCCGACGCGCCGTCGCGCTGGGCGCCGTCGCGCTTGTGCTGAGCTCGTGCGGCTCATGGAAGGGCATCGCAAGCGTTCCGCTTCCGGGTGGTCCTGGTACCGGCGCCGACGCGATAACGATCTATGTGCAGATGCCGGATACGTTGGCGCTCAACGTCAACAGCCGGGTGCGCGTCGCCGATGTGTATGTCGGCCGGGTGCGTGCGATCGAGCTGAAGAACTGGGTCGCGACATTGACCGTGGATCTGCAGTCCAATGTGAAGCTGCCCGAGAACACGCTGGCCAAGATCGGTCAGACCAGCCTCCTCGGCAGCCAGCATGTGCAATTGGATCCGCCGCCGAACCCGTCGTCGCAGCTCCTGCGCAACGGCAGCGTCATTCCGCTGCAGAACAGTTCGGCATTCCCCACCACCGAGCGGGTGCTGGCAAGCATCGCAACCATTCTGCGCGGTGGTGGTGTCCAGAACCTCGAAGTGATCCAGACCGAACTCAACAACGTGCTGACCGGCCGGGCCGATCAGATCCGCGAGTTCCTCAACAAACTGGACACCTTCACCGACGAGCTCAACAAGCAGCGCCAAGACATCACGCGCGCAATCGATTCCACGAATCGGCTGCTGTCGATCGTCGGCCAGCGCAACGAGACGCTTGACCGGGTGCTCACCGAGTTCCCGCCGCTGATCCAGCATTTCGCCGACACCCGCGATCTGTTCGCCGACGCGGTGGAGGCGCTCGGCCGGATCAGTGTGGCCGCCGACAACGCCTTGGCGCCTGCGAGTGACAACCTGAACACCAACCTGGCCAACCTGCAACGGCCGCTCAAGCAGTTGGGTAGGGCGTCGCCGTACCTGATTGGTGCGCTCAAGCTGATGCTGACCGCGCCGTTCTCGATCGAAAACGTGCCGAAGGTGGTTCGCGGTGACTACCTCAACGTGTCGCTGATGGTCGACCTGACACTGTCGGCCCTGGACAACGGGATCCTGTCCGGCACAGGCGTTTCGGGCATGCTGCGCGCACTCGAGCAAGCCTGGGGACGTGACCCGGCGACGATGATCCCGGACGTGCGGTTCACGCCGAACCCGCACGACGTGCCGGGCGGACCGCTGGTCGAGAGGGGTGAGTGAGCTGTGCTGACACGCTTCATCAAGATCCAGTTGGTGCTGTTCACCATCCTGACGATCGTCGCGCTGATCGTCTTGGGCTGGTACTACCTGCGGGTGCCGTCGCTGCAACCGTTCGCCGTCGGCCAGTACGAGCTGAAGGCCGAACTGCCCCGCTCCGGCGGGCTGTACGAGACGGCCAACGTCACGTACCGGGGAACCCAGATCGGCAAGGTCATCGCGGTCGAGCCGACCGACACCGGTGCGCTGGCGACCATGAGCATCGACGACCGCTACAAGATCCCCGCCGACGCGACGGCCAACGTCCACTCGGTCTCGGCCATCGGCGAGCAGTACCTGGACCTGGTGTCGACGGGCAACCCCGGCCAGTTCCTCAGCCCCGGATACACCATCCCCGAGGACCGGTCCTCGGTGCCCAGCGAGGTGGGTCCGGCGTTGGATGCCGCCAACGAAGGGCTGGCGGTTCTGCCCAAGGAGAAGATCGACGGGTTGCTGACTGAAACCGCGAACGCGGTCGGCGGATTGGGCCCCGCGCTGCAACGGTTGGTTGACTCCACGACGAATCTCGCATCGGGGTTCAGGGAAAACCTGCCCCAGGTCAACGACATCATCGCGAATTCGGCGCCGATCCTG
>DATFCF010000496.1:0-3327 GCA_035253445.1 Mycobacterium sp. | reverse complement strand
CTCCGGCGCCGCAGGGTGGTGTGTTCACCGACGCGCCTCCGGCTCCGGCCGCCGGTGCCCCGGTGCAGTTCGGAGCGCCGCAGGGCCACGACCCGGCGGCTGCGCAGGCGGCGCTGGCGCACCTGAATCAGTCCGTCCAGCCGCAGGGCTGACCCACCTGACGCGGGGACCGTTGCCTTCCACCCTGGGCGGCGGCCACCCGCTTCCAATGAACGGAGGACCCGAATTGTCAGAGAACGACTACGTAGCGACGGCAGCCGCCGAGAAGCGTCTGCGCGAGGTACTGGCCGACCGCTTCTACGCCGACTCCGAAGCCCTGGCCCTGGCCTTGCTGGCCGGAGCCAAGATCGAGTACAAGGCGCGGGTCAAGCAGGTCACGATCACGCTCGACCTGCCGGACACCGCGACCCCGAAGCCGAAGGCACCGGAGCCTGTTACCCCCGAGCCGGAGCCGGAACCGGAACCCGCGCCGGCCGGACCCCGCATCGCGCAGTTCCAGCCGCGTGACGCCGAACCGGACTACGACGACGTGCACTTTGACTGAGCATCGTCCGTCTCGTACCCCTCTGCGAGACGGCCGGTGCTGAGCCAAAGGAGAAGCAATGAACGTATCGACCCACGACGTTGCCCGCATGGCGCTGCGACGTCTGGAGCACAGGACCAACGACCTCGCGTCGGCGATGAGTGACCTGCAGGCAGCGACGGCGACGGCGAATGACGAGCTGCGGGAACTGTTGTCGTATTGCGAGTCACAGGCGCAGCACTCCGGCTACGCCCTCGAAGAGTCGGGTTACGCGGACATCGCCAAGAGGCTGCGCGGCATCCTGGACGGCGAGCTGTGACGCTGGCGACGTTCATCCCGAAGGCGAGCAACGCGAAACGCGCCGCCGGCTCGGACGGCAACTGTACCGAGGCCGTCGCGATGAAGCAGCGCATCGTGGCCATGGTCGACAACGCGGCGAAGAACCAGCCCCGGAACCTGCAGAAGGCGATCGGTCCGTCTGAGGTCGGCCACCCGTGCACGCGACAAGTCGCGATGAAGGTGGCGGGAGTCGAGCCGAATCCGGACTGGAACGACCCGATGCCGAGCATCATCGGCACGGCGTTCCATTCCTGGATGGAAAAGCATCTCGACCCGTCGGAGTGGATTCCGGAGAAGCGCGTCCATGTCGACGGCCGGGGGCTGTGGGGGTCCAGCGACGCGTACCACATTCCGACGCGGACAGTCGTGGACTGGAAGATGCTCGGCGTGACGATGTGGCGGGACTGGACCGGTGGCTACGTGAACGGAACGTACCGCGTCCAGGCGCACAGCTACGGAAAGGGATTCCGCCGCGCGGGCTACCCGGTGGAGCGCGTCGCGGTCGCGGTGTTCTGCCGCAGCAAGCCGTTGCAGGACCTCTACGTGTGGTCGGAACCGTGGGACGAGTCGGTCGCCGATCAGGCGCTGCAGCGGCTGGAGCAGATCAAGACGTACGTTGCGGCGACCGGCGCGAGCGACAGCAACCGTCAGCCCTTGCTGGCGATCGAGCCGACTGCCGGGGACGGCTGTTACTTCTGTTTAGCGTCCGAGACCGAAGTAGTTACGCGGCAGGGAGTCCGTCCGATCGGGCAACTTGCGGGCGGCAACCACGAACTGTTGATCCCGTCGCACACAGCGAAAAGCGGCAAGGGTGTCTGGCGATCGGTTCCGGTCCGATCGTACGGAGTACAGCCGTTGCACAAGGTTCACCTTCGCCGGAACCGGCAAGAGAAGGTCGTTTACGCGACGGCCGAGCATCGATGGATCACAGACAAGGGCGATGTTGCGACGACTACGGAATTGACCCCCGGTCAGATTCTGGCGTCGGTGAGGGCTACTACGGTCAACGACCCGGCAGTCATCGCACCGGCAGTCGCACAAGGCTTCACCTACGGCGACGGCGCACGTGGTCAAGGGCAACGCCCGGCGTCGCTGCCTATCTACGGCAGAAGCCACAAGTCAGTAATGATCCCGTGGTTCGGTCCGGTCAAGGTGACGGAGACCGTAACGGCCGACGGTGACACGATGAAGCGAATTCACAGTCTCCCCCGGTTCTGGAAAGTGCTGCCGCCGATCGATGAGTCGCGGTCGTTCCTGCTGTCGTGGCTGGCTGGTTACTTCGCGGCGGATGGCAGCGTAAGCGTTGCCGGCCAAGCGTCCCTGGCTTCCGCCGATCGCTCTGCATTGGAGTTTGTTCGTGATATTGCGGCTATCTGTGGTATCCGACACGGCATCATCCACACAACATCTCGAAACGGCACGAGATCAACACCATCCGATTTGTACTCCCTGACACTGCATGCTCGGGATCTCCCGTCGTGGTTCTGGATGCTCCCACATCATCAGGAGCGGGTGGCTGACTACGTCTCGACTGAGGCCAAGAGTCCGCAGGTCTGGCGTGTAGTCGAGGTGGTTCCGACAGGTCGGGTCGAAGAAGTGTTCTGTGCCGAGGTTGAGGGCGTGGCCGCGTTCGGCTTGGCGGACGGCTTGACTACGGGTAACTGTCTCTTCGGAGGGCAGACGCGTGACGGACGCTGCGACAGAAAAGCCTAGGTGTCCCGGTTGCCGTGACCTGGTCCGGCCGGAGGACGATTTCACCCGTGACGACGCCGGGCGGTTCTGGCACCTTGACTGTCTCGACGTGACCGGGTAACGTTCACTGTGTCAGAACCACGAGAGGAGTACCCATGAACAAGTACACGATCCCTGGCGGCTCGAAGTTCGGCGTTGAGTCGCAGCCGTTCTTCGACTGGGTTGTTGCCAGCGGCGTAGAACCGTCCCGCATCAACCCTGACGCCGATGTCGAAGTCAGCGACACGCTCCTGACTGCAGTGACGTATGACGGCGAACAAATCGCTTGGCCGCTGACGCCGATGCCGGAGCAGGTCGAGCGGTGGCTGGCCATCGTGTTTGGCACCAAGGCTGCCGAACTCGACGACATCAAGGATCGGCTCGACAGGCTGGCCGACGCGCGGAAGCGGTCCGCCGACGCCAAGCAGGAGGCCGACGAGCTGCGCGCCGAGATTCTTGCGATCATGACGGTGCGCAAGGCAACGATCGGCACCGTGGCCGGAGCGCCGGTCATCGGCATCAAGACCATCACCATGCCGGGACGGCTCGACCGCAAGGGACTCGAAGCGGAGTACCCGACGATCGTCGAGCGCTTCACCGGCCCCGAGACGACGCAGACCCGATTGGAGTTCCTGTGACCATCAACCCTGAGCGATTGAGCGCTCTCGACACGCTGACCCTCAAGTCCGGAGGCCACAACGCCGACACCGGCGAGTACTGCTTCAACGAGGCCG
>DATFCF010000495.1:0-4064 GCA_035253445.1 Mycobacterium sp. | reverse complement strand
CAGCTGGATCGTCGGTGGCCGCGAACCCGTTGGACAGTTCCGTGAAGCCGATCCCGGTCTGGGTGGCTTGGCGTTTGGGTGAAGTAGGCCGCCGACGAGGTACCAGAGTAGGCCCTTTTCTAAGAAACAACCCTTGGGTTCCTTGGGGCCTGAGGGTTGTTTCCCGCCCTGGACCAGGGGCTCTGGCTCATCTGGGTGATCTTGTGGCATCTGACCGTATCTCGATGGTTCTGAGCCGTTGACGGTCATGTCGAGGTTTAGTTGATCGAGCTGAAGTCGGGGGTCGCGGTGGGGTTGGCGGTTGTGCGGGATCTGCGTGAGGTGCGTGCCCCTGCCGGTCCGGAGGAGATTGAGCGGTTCGAGGCTGATGTAGTCGCGGGGTTTGTGCTGGCCCGGGCGGCCGCGGGGTTGTCTGATAGCACGGTCCGTGGTGATGTGAGCCATCTCGAGCAAGTGCGGAGCTGGTTTGGTCGGCCGTTGTGGGATTTGCAGCCGGGGGATGCTGATGCCTACTTCGGCACGGTGCTGCGCGCGGCGCCCTCGGGCACGCGGCTAGCGCGTGCGCAGGCGTTGAAGACGTATTTCGAGTTCGTATCTATTGACCGGACTACGGAGCGACACGCCGACGTGGTGGAGGCGTTGGTTGCTTGATGCTCGGTAGGACTCACGCAGCTCACGAAGGAGGCTGCGTGCAGGTGTTGGCCGATGAAGGAGAGCGGGAACTCAGTTCGATTCGATTGCCGCGGTGGGGCTGTGTCGTTCCGGTCGCTGATGTCGTTCCGTGGCAGGTTGTTGATCCAGACGGTCGGCCGGTGGAGCCGATCCAGCGGTTTCTGCGGGATTTCGTGGCTCGTGGCAATCGGCCCGGCAGTGTCCGTAGTTATGCCTATGTCCTTCTGCGCTGGTGGCGATGGCTGGTTGCCGTTGGCGTGGAGTGGGACAAGGCCACGTCGACCGAGGTCAGGGACTCGGTGCTGTGGCTGGGGCAGGCCACCAAGCCCCGCAACTCGCCACGGAAGACGTCGATCGTCACAGCGGGCACTGTCAATCCGACAACCCGGAAGCGGTATCTCAGTGATCAGTACGAGCCCCGAACCGTCCGACATGGCAATGCAGTGCTGCGGAGCTTTTACGAGTTTTGGATCGAGCTCGGTGGCGGCCCGCTGGTCAACCCGGTGGCACTGGATCGGCGGGGCCGGCGGCCGAACGCGCACCATAATCCCCTTGAGCCGTTTCGGGCTGAGGGGCGCCTTCGCTACAACCCGAAAGTCCCCAAACGCAAACCGCGGGAAATGCCCGATGAGCGATGGAACGAGCTGTTTGCTGGTCTGCGGTCCAACCGGGACCGGGCGATCCTTGCGGTGGCGATCAGCAACGCTGCCCGCGCCGCCGAACTACTGGGCGTGCGATGCGTCGACCTGGACTGGGGCGAGCAGCTCGTGCGGGTCTTTCGCAAGGGCAGCGGCGCGGAACAGTGGCTACCGGCCAGCCCGGAGGCTTTCGTGTGGATCCGCCTCTACCTGGCCGAGCTTGGCCGACCGGAGCCGAACGAGCCGCTGTGGTGGACGCTGCGTCGCCGTGATCGCGGCGATGGGCTGCGGCGCCAACCGATGAACTACGAGGCACTGCGAGCCGTATTTCGGCGAGTCAACGCGCTGCTGGGCACCAACTATTCGATGCACGATTTGCGGCACACTGCTGCGATCAGGATGAGCCGTGATGAGGCCCTGTCCATGCGGGATGTTCAGACGATCCTGGGACACGTCCACCTCAGTACCACGGCGGACGTTTACTTGGTCGAAGACGAGGCCCGGGTGATCCAACGTGTTCAGCAGCACCTGGTCGAACGTGAGCAGCACGCCCAGCGACCGCCGCCCCCGGTGGCCGTCGGTTACGACGATGGCGACCTGTCGGTGCTGTTTGGAGGACTCCCGCGATGACATCCATGACCGTCTCGCCGGAGACACGCGGTATCACGCATCACCTGGTCGCCCATGAGCACCTGCTTGAGCGCCGCTTCGTCGGACCGGTGGACCACTTGTCTGTCGAGGGCATCCTTGCCTTGCTGCCCCAGTTACCGATCTGGCCGACCACGGCTGGCGATCGCAACAGCAGGATCAGGGGTGCTACCACGATCCTGAACTGGTTGTTCACCTGCCCCGGCAAGGGCTGGCAGGAACGATGGGTCGCCCTCGGCGCTGACAACGACTTGGGCTGGATCGACACGCTGGCTCCCGGCGACAACCGCTCGGCGGCGACCCAACGCCAAGAGCGCATCAGCGGACTGGCCTGCCTGCTGCTGTGCCGAGTCGTTTTGCCGAGCTACGACTTCCTGACCTGTTACCAGTCGACTCGGCTGCTGGATTGGGTACGGGAGATCATGCGGCCTGACGTCTTTGCCGTCATCGAGCAAGCCGCGATCGGGCGCGGGCTTGGCAGCCATGACCGCGGCGATGCCTTGCGCGTGATCAGCAAAATCGTGCTGCACACGGGCAAGGATGTCGACCAGCTGATCGCCGACGACGTCCTGGAAGTATTCGCCTGGAGTGTTCATGGCCGCCCACGCCGCAAGGAGGTCCCCGGCCTCCACACAGCCTGGGACCTGCTCAGCGTGATTGGAGTGACCTCGGCCGACAGCACGCTTCGCGCCGCGCTCCGGCGTGGGCAACGAACGACCACGGACTTGATCGACGACTACGACATCCGCTGCCGTCCAATCCACGATGTCCTCGTGCGCTACCTCGACGAACGCCGCCCAGCGTTGGACTACAACTCCCTGAGCAACCTGGCTGGTGTCCTGGCCGGTAGCTTCTGGGCTGACGTCGAGAAGCACCACCCTGACATCGATACCCTGCATCTACCGGATGAGGTCGCTCAGGCTTGGAAGGAACGAGTGCGCGTCGTCACCACGACGGAGGGCGCAACGCGACCTCGCAAGGACATCTACCGCATCCTGATGCGAGTGCGGGCGTTCTACCTCGATATCCAGCAGTGGGCGCTGGAAGACCCGAGCTGGGTGCCCTGGGCTGTGCCCAGCCCGGTGCGCAAAAGCGACACCCAGGGATACGAGAAAGCGAAGAAGAAACGTCAGGCTGCGATGCACCAACGGGTCCGCGAACGCCTACCGCATCTTCCCGTGCTTGCCGAGACCGCTCAGCGCTGTCGTGCAGAAGTGACCGCGCTATTGGACGCGGCCAACGAGTGTGAGCCGGGTGAAGTGTTCGACCACGCTGGCACCCGTTACCGCCGAATCCCGTGGAAAAGTGCCGACAACACCGCTCGTAGTCGAGGGAATCTCTCCATCGGAGTAGACAATCTTTCCACTGGAGAGACGATTAACCTGACCCGTCGGGAAGACGAATCGTTCTGGGCATGGGCTGTTATTGAGGTTCTACGTCAATCGGGAGTGCGCCTCGAAGAACTGCTGGAGATCACTCATCTGGCGCTCGTGTCCTACAATCTTCCTGACACCGGCGAGATCGTGCCTCTGCTACAGATCGTGCCCTCCAAAAGCAATGAGGAACGACTCCTGTTAGTCAGTCCAGAGTTGGCGAGCGTCCTCGCCACCGTGATCACCCGGCTCCGTAACAACAACGCCGACACAGTTCCTCTCGTCGCTCGCTACGATGCCCACGAGCGCGTCACCGGACCACCTTTGCCGCACCTATTTCAACGCGCCCTCGGTGCCCGACGCGAGGTGATAAGCGCAGGCACGGTCTACAACCTTATCAACACGGTACTGGTCGCTACCGGCCTCCGAGACGCGACAGGACAGCCGCTGGTCTATCGACCGCATGACTTTAGGAGAATGTTTACGACCGCAGCTGTCACCGGAGGGCTTCCCGTTCACATCGCCGCTCGTTTACTCGGCCACAAGAGCGTTGCCACAACTGAAGCATATATGGCCGTGTTCCAAGAGGACTTAATCCGCGCTTACCGATCATTCCTCAACAAACGGCGAGCTACCCGGCCCGCTGGGGAGTACCGCGAGCCTACCGATGAAGAATGGCAGGAATTCCAGCAGCACTTCCACGCGCGTAAGGTTGCACTCGGTGAATGCGGTC
>DATFCF010000494.1:0-6575 GCA_035253445.1 Mycobacterium sp. | reverse complement strand
TCAGGACTGCCGAACTGATGTAGGGCGAGCCGTGGCGGGGATGGACGCGACCGAGTACCGGTGGAAGGGCTTTGTCGACGCCGAGTGAGTAGCCGTAGCGGGCGATGATGTTCTGGCAGGACAGTACTGCGGCGAATGCGGAGGTGACCACGAGGACGGAGATCACGTCGCGTGCCCACCGTCCGACGAACATCTCCATGGCGTCGGTGAACATTCCGGGTGCGTTGGTGCTGGCGACGTCAGGGGCCTTACTGACGCCGTAGGCCACCAGCATCAGCCAGGTCGTCACGATGTAGAAGGCACCGATGAACAGCACGCTGAGGTAGGTCGCCCGGGGCACCGTCCGGTGTGGGTTCTTCGTCTCCTCGCGGAAGATGGCGGTCGCCTCGAAGCCGATGAACGTGACGACGGCGAAAAGCACCGCCACTCCGGCGGAGCCACCAGTGAACGAACTCCAGGCGAAGGGTGTCAGCGACCGACCCTCTGGTCCGCCGTCGGAGCCGACGGCCACGTCGAAGACGACCACGATCGCGATCTCGACGACCATCACCACCGAGAGCACCTTGGCCGACAGGTCGATCCGTAAGTACCCGAGGACACCGACGATCACGACCAGACCCAGTGAGTACAGCCACCAGGGCAGGGTGGGGCCGTGGAACGTCGTCGCGACGAGGTCTTGGCCGACGATGCCGAAGAACAATGTGACCCCGAGCCCGATCATCAGGTATCCCAGCATCGCCAGGAAGCTGGAGCCCAGCCCAAGGGTCTTGCCGAGGCCCGCGCTGATGTAGGCGTAGAACGCGCCGGGATTGGGCAGGTACCGACTCATGGTGGTGTAACCGACCGAGAACAGCAGCAGCACCACCGTTGCGACGACGAACGCGAGCGGCGCCCCCACACCTCCGACGGTGATGACCAATGGCAGCACGCCGACCACGCTGGCCAGCGGAGCCGCGAACGCCAGGACCGTCAGCGCGAGTTCGATGACGCCCATGCGTCCTTGCAGTTGTGCGCCCGGCTCGGCTGCCGGAGCCGGCTCGGCGCCGGTGCCACCAAGGGCTGTCGTTCGTTCACTCATCGGGGGTCCTATCTCCTGAAGTGGGGTGATGTCCATAGGTGGGGCTCCGGGTGAAGGCTTCGCCGTCAAATGTCGTGTGGACGTCGGCGGATCGTCACGGGGCTTAAATCAACCTCGGACGTGTTGCGGCATCGGATGTTTCTTTCGGTGGGGATCTGCACTAGCGGGGCAGCGCTCGCGCCACACGTGGTCGCGTCAATCGGGAGCACGGCTAGTCACCGTGGCGACGCTCTGGTAGCGGGCGACGTCGAAGCGCTGAAGTTCGGGGTGCTCACGCCCCTCGACAAAGTCGGCCAAGATGGCGCCGATCACGGGGGCGTATCGGAATCCGCGTCCGTTGCAGCCGCCGCCCACGATGACGCGCTCGCTTTCCGGGTGCCGCCCCAACAGCCAGTGGCCATCCTCGGACTCGGTCCACATGCACACCGTCGTGGCCACCGGGTCGCCGTCGATCTCGGGCAGGCGGTCGCGCAGGATCGACACGATCCGCTCGATGTCCCGCTCGCTGACCTCTTGAGTCAGGGATTCCGGCGCGACGGTGTTGCCATTGCCGGGAACGCTGAACTTGAAGGTCCCGTCGGGTTCGGCGCATCCGTAGGCCGGAGCCGAGTCGTCTCCCGGGGGTGCTGCGACGTAGATCGACGGCAGCCGATCTGCGCCTGCGTCGATGCTGAAGTTGGCGAGTACCTGGCGTTCCACTCGCGTTGGGAGGTCCAGGCGCAGCACGTCGTTGGAAAAGGCGCCCACGGTGACGACCAGGTGCTCCGCGGTGTAGGAACCGGTGGCGGTACGGACGGTGACACCGCTGTCGGTTGCCGCCCAGTCCAGCACGGGTTCGTCGTAGCGGACGTGGACACCGGCCTCGCGCCCCAGCCGTTGGAGGGCGCGCAGCGCGGGCTGTACCAGTGCCACGGCGGCGTTGGGCTCCCACACGGCCAGCTCGTCGGCGCCGATGCGCACCCGGGGGAATCGTGCCGCAGCCTCCTCACCGGTGAAGATCTGGTACTCGAACGGGGATGCCTTGAGGTTGCGCAGGGTGTTGTCGAACCACTTGGAGCCGGGCCTGCCCACGAAGACGTTGCCGGTTTTGACCATGACTTCGATGCCGGTGCGCGCGGTGACGTCATCCCAGTCGTCGAAGGCCTGGCGGGTGAGTTCGACGTACTCGGGACCCGTGCTGTTTGATTGCCGTGCCAGCCGCGTCGCGCCGGCGTGCGAACCGCGATCGTGCGGTGGTGTGAAGGCGTCGATCGCCAGGACGGACTGGCCGCGTTCGGCGAGCTGCCAGGCGACCGAACCGCCCCACGTTCCAGCTCCGATCACGATCACGTCATAGTGCGACATGATGGCCCGCCTTCCGTCGATTCCCCTGTCATGCAAGATGTTTGATGCGCCGATCCGCGCTGATGGCAGCCGAAAACGATGTATGCGAAACGACCCGTACGGGAGTCTCGGTGGCTGGTCCCTCTGCTGCGATTCTTTCGCACGCCATGTTGGTTGTCAATACTTGCAGTAAGTTTGCTGAACGATGCATAAGTGTTTCTCGATGAAGCCTCGACCGTTGATCTGCGTCGTTGCGACTCGGCCCGGTTGGGGTCTGACGAGTTCCCAACCAAGGTCGGGGGCATGATCCACATCTAGGCAAACCCGTGAAATCAATTGCAGGTCAACCGATAACGGCGCCCGGCCGAACCAGGGCGCTCGACCTGTCCCTCCCACCGGGCGGCCCTGCGATCGCCCATCGGATCCCGTGACGCGCCCAGCGGACACCGGCGTCACCCGTTGCACCCGAATCGAATCCGGATCGCGAACACTACGGCAGCGAGGTGCGGCCAGACAGGATGCCCTCGGCCCAATCGCAGGTCGATCGCGCAAGGCCGGGCAGCATTTCTCGTGTGACGTCGATGTCGGGTTTGTTGCCAAGGAACGCGATGGTCAGGAGGCGCCGATAGAGCAGCAAGGAGTCGATCTCGCGTTCCTGCTCGATCGGTAGCGGACGCACCGACCGATACGCCTCGAGCCAGCTGGCGATCAGTTCGTCGGCCCGGGGATGGTCTTCGATGAAGGTCATCGCCGTCGCCAGATCGTAGAGGTGCCAGCCGAAGCCGCAGTCGTCGAAATCGATGACACGGCAACGATCTTCGTCGATGAGCAGGTTGGCTGCGCGCAAATCGGCGTGGATGAGCCCGAACCGGTCCGCACCCTTCCCGAACCGGGTGAGTCGCTGCCGGACGTGGTCCTCCACCTCGGTGAGTTGAGCCAGTTCGTCGCGATCCTCGACTCCGGCCTGCCATCGACCCCAAATCGGCCGGGCACCGAACGCGGCCTCGACGTCCCAGGTGGGACGGGTGAACCAGGCCGGACGCTCCCAGTGCAGGGCGTGCTCGTGAAGGTGGGCGGTGATCACCCCCAGGTGAGGCATGACCGCCTGGTAGTCGTCCTCAGCGGGATGCTGACCGGGGACGCATTCGAAGACGCAGGCCTGATACTGCAGTCCGGAGGGCCCGTGGGTCACGGTGATCAGCGGTGTGCCGTCGTCACTGAGGTGCACCGTGGGAACCGGGACCGGCGACTCGGTCCGTAGCGCCGCCAGCCACGCCAGCTCGGATTCGCGGGCCCGAATCGAATGTCCGTCCGGGCCGCTGATCCGCAAGACCGCCGGACACCGGCCCTCCGGGCGGACCTTGAAGGCGACGTTCTCGGAGACCGGCAGGAGCTCGCAAGCCGTGTCGGTGTCGAACCCGAAGCGGGCCAACGCCACTCCTAACAGATCGTAGGCATGCGCCACGATGCTCGACGCGGTTGCTGCGTGATCGGCCATCTGCGGGTCCTGTCGAGTCGAACATGATGCGCCGAAACGTTGAGAGGACTCGGGACGGCGATCACTGTGGTTACCCGAACTCAGTCGTGCACCGCAGACGGCTGCGCGGTGTCGCGATCCGAGTTCGGCCTCTTGTGATCCCGACCATAGTCGTACGTCGTGCACAGAATCAATGCAATGCGCACAAAATTTATACTGACCGTTCAGTAGTTACGTCCGCGAAACATTGAGGAGCTTTCGGGCCTAGGCGCGTTCCAGTCCTCGGACCAGGGAGTCCACCGCGGCGGCCAGCTGGTCGGGTTTGACCCGACCGCGGGCGACTTCGGTCAAGGTCGATCGCATGGTTCCCACGACCACGGCGGCCAGTGCCTGCGGCGTTGCGTTGGATCGCAGTCTGCCCTCCTTCTTCGCGGCCTTGAAATCCTTGGCGATGTAATCGATCCAGGCCCGCGACGCGCGCCCGCGCACCGGGCTGAGCGCCGCGTCCAGAGACGAGTCGTCGATCGAATAGAACCGTCCGATGAGCGGTTGCTGGGCTACGTCGAGAAGCGCGCGGGTGAGTTTCGCGATGCGGTCGGCGAAGTGCCCGGGCTCGTCGTAGACGTCGTCGGCCAGGATGACGAGCTCCAGGTTGATCTGTTCGTAGAGTTCTCGGTACAGCTCTTCGCGGCCCTGGGGGAAGTAGCTGTACACGGTGACCTTGCTTGCCCCGGCACGCGCGGCGATGGCCTCGACGGTTGCCGACCCGTAACCCGCTTCGGCGAAGATCTCCAGCGCTGCCTGCAGTAACACCTGACGAGTACGTAGCTTGTTACGTTCCCGTATCGACAACGGCAGCGAGGTGTGCGACGTGATGGCGAGTCCTTCGTTGGTCAACTTCTACCTCGTAACCGGACTGACGACAGCGACGTACTAATCGTACCGATTCTGAACACAATGTAAGGCAACAGGCCGTAAGGTTCGCTTTTCGAACGGCCGCGGAGGGTCCTGACATCCCGGCGCGACCCGGTGGTCGTCCGGTCCTGCACTCAGCGCCGAGGCGGTCGGAGCACCTGGGTGGCAATGATGTTGCGCTGGATCTCCGAAGTCCCGCCGGCGATCGTGCCGGAAGAGCTTCGGGCTAGCGCTCGAACCAACTGGCGGGTGAACACGTCGGGGCACAGCGTCAGGCACATGCCATGGCCGCGGCACCGATCCTCGTCGACGTTGACCTTCACGACGCACCGTCAGCGACGTCGAATTCCAGGTGCAGCTCCGTGAGTCCGCGCAGGATGTAGATCGGAATGTACTGGTAGCGGCGGTTATCCGCGGGGCCGTGGTTGTCCTCAGAGACCCTGATGTCGGTCGTGTAATCCAACAGGCACTCAAGCGCGACCCGGGTTTCCGCGCGGGCCAGCGGTGCGCCGGGGCAGCTGTGCATGCCGCTGCCGAAGGCGAGGTGCTGGCGCGCCTTCTTGCGTGCGGGGTCGAATACGTAGGCGCGCCGAGATCGCAGGTGCTAGAGACCCAGCGATTTGGCAATGATCACCTTCATCACTTCGCTGGTTCCGGCATAGATCCGGGTTACCCGCGCATCGGTGTACAGCCGGGCGATCGGGTACTCCATCATGTAGCCGTATCCGCCGAACAGCTGCAGGCAGCGGTCCACCACACGGGCCTGCATCTCCGTGCAGAACAGCTTCACGCGCGCCGCATCGGCGGCCGACAGTTCTCCTTCGACGTGCAGCGTGACCGCGCGGTCCAGCATCGCCTGCGCGGCCTCCACCTCCGTCGAGCACGCCGCGAGCTCGAACTTGGTGTTCTGAAACGACGCGACCGCCGTGCCGAATGCCTTGCGGTCCTTGGTGTAATCGATCGCCGCGGCGATCGCCGAGCGCGCCTGCGAGACTGCTCCGACGGCCACCGTCAAGCGTTCCTGCGGCAGGTTGTGGCCAAGGTAGCCGAAGGCCTCGCCCGCCTCCCCCAGCAGGTTGGCGGCGGGCACGCGCACGTCGACGAACGACAGCTCGGCGGTGTCCTGCACCTTGCAACCCATCTTCTCCAGCTCACGGCCGCGGGTAAACCCAGCCGTACCGTCCTCGACGACCAACAGGCTCAATCCCTTTCGCCGGTTGTCGAGCTCGGTGGACGTGCGAGCGACTACGATGACGAGGTCGGCCTGCATGCCGCCGGTGATGAATGTCTTGGCGCCGTTGATCACCCAGTCGTCCCCATCACGCACGGCGGTGGTCCGCATGCCGGCCAGATCTGACCCGGTGCCTGGCTCGGTCATGGCGACGGCCGTGAGCAGTGTGCCCGCGGCCAGACCGGGGAACCAGCGCTCGCGTTGTTCGGCGTTCGCATAGTGCAGGAAGTAGGGCAGGATCACCTCGATCTGTGTGCGCACCGTCGACAGCGTGACCAGGGCCCGCGCCGCCTCCTCCTGCAGCACGACGTTGTAGCGGTAGTCGGGCATCCCGGCACCGCCGTACTCCTCGGGAATGGCCATGCCGAGCATGCCGAGTTCGCCCATCTGCTTGAACACTTCGCGGGGCATGCGGCCGCCCTTCTCCCACTCCGGGTAATGGGGAACGACCTCTTTGTCGACGAAGTCGCGGGCGAGTTCCCGGAACGCCTCGTGGTCCTCGGTGAACAGATCACGGCGCACGTTTGACTCCTGACGTCTCGATTAGGCGA
>DATFCF010000493.1:0-2384 GCA_035253445.1 Mycobacterium sp. | reverse complement strand
GGTCGGACGGCTTGACGACAGCTCCGTGTAGCTGCGCAGTACGGTGCGCAATCGCTCGGCCGGGTCGTTGACCGCATCTGCGGCCTCGCGGAGCTGGTCCAGGTGTTGGGCGATCTGACGTTGGTGCCAGGCAGCGAGGATTGCCTCGACCTCGGGGAAGTACTTGTACAGCGTTGCGCGCCCGATGCCGGCGTGCTGGGCGATCTGCGACATCGTCACGCCCGTCAATCCGTGCTCGGCGATGAGGTTTGCGGTCGTGTCCAGGATGGCGTCGTGCACGGCGCGTCGGTGCTGATCAATCGTCGCATTCCAGATCCGCGGCACGTGGCCACGATAACACCATGACACTACGCGACGACCTGACTTGCGCATATACAACTTGTATTGCAAAATTCAGGCCAGATGATGGCCGGTTACAGGAGGACAGCGTGAGCGAACGGCAGGCAGGTAGCCATGGCGACGGTCCGACCGGCGATGCGACCGAAAGCCATCGGCCCGGAGGACGAGCCGCAGGGGAGCGGCCTGAACCGGGAGTGCCGCGCTGGGTGAAAATCTTCTGTGCAGTCGGGCTGCTGCTCCTGGTGCTCATTGTGGTCGCCGTGCTCGGCGGGCACGGACCGGGCCGCCACATGGGCGGGCACGGCGCGGCTGCGGGGAGCGTCGCCGGAGCCGTTGGATGGTGATGCCTCCACCGATACGTCGTCTGGCGCTGGTCGTGCACGTGGGGGTGTCGGTGGGGTGGCTGGGCGCGGTGGTCGCGTCGCTTGCCCTCGGTGTTGTCGCGTGGGCCGCGCCGGATGCTGCGGTGGCCCAGGCGGTGTACCTGGTACTGGAACCGATGGGCTGGTACGTGCTGGTTCCGTTGAGTGTGGCCGCCCTCGTCAGCGGTCTGGTCCAGTCGTTGGGCACGACCTGGGGCCTCGTGCGCCACTACTGGGTACTGGTCAAGCTGGCCATGACGGTGTTCGCGGTCGGTGTGCTGCTGTTGTACATGCAGACCCTGGGCTATCTGGGGGAGCAGGCGCGCAGCGTCACCGATTCGGCCGGGGTCGACGGGCTGCGGACGTTGTCGCCGGTGCTGCATGCCACCGGTGCCGCTGTCCTTCTGGTCGCGGCGTTGGTGCTATCGGTGTTCAAGCCGCCGGGCCGAACGCCGTGGCGGGCAGGACGCTCTCGGCACGTTCGGGCCCCGAAGGTTCCGGCGACAGATCGATAGTGCCGGCGATCAGGCTCACCGATCACTGTTGTTCGGCGGTGCGGTTTCGCTTGACGAGCTGGCGCAGGCAGTGTTGTGCAGCGCCTCGGGGAAGTTGTCGGCGAGCCGGTCGTGACCACACGGCCGTCCCGCCGCCGGGTGGCCACCAGGCCGGCGGTGCGCAGGATGCGTGAGGCGGATCTGGTGGCGTCCTGGCTGGCTTGCGGGGCGAGGGGATGAGGTCGCCGACGCACCGTTCATCGATCCTGTCCAGCACGTAGATGATGCGTGCCCGCCTGGGGTGGGCGAGCGGCCCGAGGCGGGCGGCGCGTCGCTGCGCATCGGCATGGCTGACCAGCCGTGCTGGCTTGTTACCCGTGTGTTCGTACGGGTATCTGGACCGACGAAGCTTGTTGTTGTCTGGGAGGTTCATCATGAGCCATGTCACCGCCATGCTCGACACCTACCCCGCCGACCTCGGCGGCGTGGACAAGCAGGCGCTCGCGGCGTGCATCGAGGCGTGCGTCGACTGCGCGCAGACCTGTACCGCCTGCGCCGATGCATGCCTCAGCGAAGAGATGGTTGCGCAGCTGAGCAAGTGCATCCGCACGAATCTGGACTGTGCAGACGTCTGCGAAGCCACCGGGCGCGTGCTGTCGCGGCACACCGGATATGACGCCAGCCTGACCCGGGCACTGGTGGCCGCCTGCCTGCAGGCCTGCCAGAGCTGCGCGGACGAGTGTGACCGGCACGCTGACATGCACGAGCACTGCCGGGTCTGCGCCGAGGCCTGTCGGCGATGCGCCCAGACCTGCCAGCAACTGCTGTCCACCCTCGGCTAACCCCAAGCCGTTGCGCCGGTCAGTCGTCGCTTCGCAGCGGATTATCGGGTCCTGACCAAGCGGGGGCGGTTCGACACTTCGGAAGCGTGCGCCCCGGTGCGGCGCCGCTCAGGTGAAGGCATGCTTGTCAGCCGCGTTGCGCCTGCGGTGCGATGAGGCGGCGAGTCGCCGCCGCGTTCGCCGAGGTCGCTCCCGTCCTGCGCTCGGACGGGCGGTTCTTCTTCGACCAGGTAGCCGCGTCCGCCTTGGCCCGGGCAACCTACCGACGGTTGTTCGACCACCCCAACCAGGACCGATTTACCGCCGGGGACTTCCTGGCCGAGCTGCCCCACCAAGGCCTGCACGTT
>DATFCF010000492.1:0-2030 GCA_035253445.1 Mycobacterium sp. | reverse complement strand
GGCCGCCTCCTCGATGATATCGATGCCATAAACGGTTCCAGCCCCGAGCTCACGAAGCTCTCCGCCGACTATCCCGTTTCCAGCCCCGACATCGAGCACCCGGAGCTCGCCCGGCTCGGTACCCCGCTCAGCGAGCACCTGAGCCAGCAGCCTTCGGATCACGCGTGGTGACTCACACTTGAGCCTGTCGTAGAAAAGCCGCTCGTAAAAGCCGGGGATGGCATAGATCTCATGGTAATCGTGAAAGCGAACGCGCCTTCGCTCCCCGTCTACCAACACCTCGCACCACTCCTCGTCCTGGCCCAGGTCCTGCCCGGCTTCTGGGATTAGGACCTCGAAGTCAGCTCCAGACGCAGCCTCGGGAACGGTTGGCTCGATCAGATTCATGGCTACAAATCCTCCGCCGGAGTTCACTCGGTAACCGGACATTCCATGAACCGACCACTGAGCGCCGTACGTAAGAAAGATAGCCTACCGTGCCACAACGCTGGCGGGCTTCAAAATGTCCCTACGAGGCCAACGGTTGCCCTCCCGTCGCATCGACACTACCACCGCCGCGCCGCCACTGACTGCGCAGCAGGTTCAATCGACTCCCGGGCCCGACCACCCGCCTGCACACAGCTGACGCTGTCTTCGACTTGGGTCAAGTGGGAAATCCATGCCCAAGCTGACCACGTCGAGGTCCTCAGCTACATGGCGCGGGTGGGCCTGTCTGATGTTTTTCCTGCAGCGTGCCACAGTGGAAGATGTGACGGGTGGACTGGTGACATTGTTTCTCTGTGGTGACGTGATGACCGGCCGCGGTGTCGACCAGATCCTTCCGCATCCCAGTGATCCGACACTGCAGGAGGCTCACGCCGACGATGCGCGCACCTACGTTGAACTGGTGGAGGCGGTGAACGGCCGGATTCCTCGACCTGTCGACTTCTCCTGGCCGTGGGGAGACGCCCTGCCAACACTTGACGACATCGCTCCCGATGTGCGAGTGATCAATGTGGAGACGAGTGTTACCCAGAGCGAGGAGTTCGCGCCAGCGAAGGCGCTGCACTACCGTATGCATCCCCACAATCTGCCCTGCCTGGCCGCGGGCCGACCCGACGCCTGCGTGCTGGCCAACAACCATGTACTCGACTTCGGAAGCCAAGGGCTCCAAGACACACTTGATGCGCTCTCCGATGCGGGCCTCCGGGCGGTGGGTGCGGGGCGAAATGCCAGCGAGGCACGACAGCCCGCAGCCGTCAGGGTTGAGGGGGACAGGCATGTCGTGATCTTTTCGTGCGGTATGGCGTCCAGCGGCATCCCGCCAAGCTGGGCCGCAACCCCCGATCAGCCGGGCATCAACTTCGTCCGCGACCTATCACGTTCCAGCGCTAGCGAGCTCGCTGGCTGGGTGCGCGCGATGAAGCGACCCGGTGATGTCGTGGTGACTTCCGTGCATTGGGGGTCCAACTGGGGATACAACGTCTTGCCGGATCAAATCCGCTTCGCGCATGACCTCATCGACGGTGGTGTCGATGTTGTCCATGGGCATTCCTCGCACCATCCTCGCCCGATCGAGATGTACCGGGACAAGCTCATCCTCTACGGATGTGGCGATCTCATCAACGACTATGAGGGAATCACCGGCTATGACCAATACCGGAGTGATCTGCGCCTGCTGTACTTCGCCTCAGTGGAACCGGACACTGGTAAGTTGGTCAGCCTGCGGATAGTACCGATGCAGGCCCGGAAGATGCGGCTCCACCGCGCTTCGCTAGCAGATTCGGAATGGCTGCGAGCAGTCCTCGACCACGTCAGCCTCGACTTCGGTTCAGGCGTCTACCTTGCGCCCGACGGTATTCTCGCCCTCTGTCAGTGAGCGAGGCGGCCGGTACGGCCACGCTTGGCATTACTGGGCGCCGGATGCCGGCGGTCCTGTCCGCTCGCTGGCTGGTGCTGAGCAGCGAGCACTATCACCGTTGAGGTGGCCACAGCCGGTGCCTCACGGCATCGTCCGGCGCCCGGCACCTACCGCTGCCATCCCGCCAGCG
>DATFCF010000491.1:0-4938 GCA_035253445.1 Mycobacterium sp. | reverse complement strand
CCCCTACGGGGCGACCATAGAAGCCACGACGCCCAATGGATCCCCCGTCGTTTTCGAGGTCGAGTCGAAGCTGCCGGTGCCGATTCACCTCGGCGGCGGATACGGCGGAGACTCGGACTGGCTGCATGGCATGTGGAAGGGCGAGAAGTTCACCGAGCGGCTCACCTACGACATGACCGACCCAGCTGTCAACGGCCGCAGCATGTTCGGCGTCATCGACCACGTCGGCCGCGCGGTCTGCCGTGAGAACGGCAACTCCGCCGAGGGCTGGGGTCTGTTCGAGCACGGCGCGCTGGGCCGTCACGACCCGTCGGGCTTCTCGGACTGGTTGACCGTCGCGCCCTAGTAGAGGCGCCGGTCAGCGCGCCGAAATCGCGACGCCGAACAATGCGGCGGCCGTGACGATCTCGACCAAGCAGTAGAACCAGTTCGGGTAGAACGACGTGCGGCTGTCCACCACTGCGGAGACGAGCCGCCCAAACGCCATCCCTGCCACCGCGACACCGACGGTGATCAGGATTCCCGTCCGGTGATCGGGCTCAACGGCCGCGTAGGCCAGTACTCCTGCGATTGCGAGGCCGAACCCTCCGTAGACAGCGCGCACCTCCGAGCGCGACGCGGCCTCACCGAGCGTGATGCCGAAGGGGCGGATGAGCGCCGCCGGGGCGGCCAGCGCATAAATGCCCATCCCGAGGAAGAACACGCTGATGACGATGACGACCACGGTGCCGATAGCGCTGGCCAAGGTAGCCTCCTGTGTGCAGTGGCGCCCCGAAATAGAATTCCCGGTCGTTATACCCGCCGGATCGCAACCCGGAATTCTATTTCGGCGCAGGGTTAGGAGTCCAGCATGGCCGCAGAAGTGGTCTCGCCGCTTCCACAAACCTGCTACCCGTCGGTGTGGCTCTGGCCCGGCCAAGCCCTCTACGCCGGCCCCAGCCTGAATCTCGAGCCGCATTCGGGATCGGTGTGGTGCCTGGCCGTCGGCATCGACGGACCGCTCACCGTCGCTACCCGCGACGGAACCAAACGCGATGCACACAGTGTGCTGATCCCGCCGCGGCTGACCCATCAACTGATCTGCCAGGGCCGCGGGCTGGTGTCGTGCTACCTGGAGCCGACGTCTGTCCGCGCGCAGGCATGCCGGAGCAAGTTCGCATTCAGCGGTGACATCGGCGTCACCCACGCTGACGAAGCGCAGCTGATGTTCACCCCGCACGACGATGAAAGCGCCTGCCGCTGGCTGGATCTCGCCGCCCCAGCCGCGAGCCGTAGCATCGACGCTCGTATTGCGTTGGCCGCCAACAGGATCCGTGACGATCCCGCGACTACGATCCCCTCGCGCGAACTGGCCACCGCGGCGGGCCTGTCCGAGTCGCGTTTTCTGCACCTGTTCCGCGACGAAATGGGCACCAGCCTGCGCCGCTACCGGCTGTGGGTTCGGCTCCTGCACGCGGGCGCGGCGATCGCGGCCGGACAGAACCTGACCACGGCGGCGGCGGAGTCGGGTTTCGCCAGCCCGTCACACCTCGCGGACAGGTTCAAGTCGACGTTCGGGCTCAGCGCTACACAGCTTCTCGCGACGGGGCTGAATCTGCGGACACCCTAGCCGCGCGGCCGAACACCATCGAGTCCTCGATCGACTCGAAGGGCCGGCCGAGGACGTCACGAAGATAGTTGTGGGTCAACGCCCACGGCCTGCGGGTGCCCGATCTCGGTAGCGCGTGCAAACCCCGCTGCGTGCGACCGCCCACAACAAGCTGCCGAACAGCGCGTTGCGCCACCGCACGATCCAGTGGGCGAGGCGCAACGGCAACACTTTCCGGATCGCGTTGGCCGTCGGTTCCACCCTCATCGCCGAGATCATGTAGGACGGGGTGCGTTGCAGCATGGTCACGTGCGCGGCCTTGGCGGCCAACGACGGGATCATGCTGACCGCGGTCGCGCCGCTGCCGATCACCACCACCCGCTTACCGGCCCAGTCCAGCGACTCCGGCCAGTGTTGCGGGTGTACCACCTCGCCTGCGAAGTCCGCGATACCCGGGAACGTCGGCGCGTACGGCTCGTCGTAGTTGTAGTAGCCGGTGCCGAAGAACAGGAACCGGCTCCGGTACGTCTTCGGTCGGCCGTCCTGTTCGGTCTGCACCGTCCAGGTGTCGGTGGCCGAATCCCAGTCGGCCGACCGCACATACGTGTTGAACCGGATGTGCTTGTCGATTCCATGCTTTCGCGCAGTGTCGTCGATGTACTCCCAGATGTCGTCGCCATCGGCGATCATCTCGGGTCGCGTCCACGGCTCCCAGGGAAAGCACAGCGTGAAGATGTCGCTGTCAGAGCGGATGCCTGGATAGCGGAACAGATCCCAGGTGCCGCCGAGGCGCTCTCGTCGTTCCAGGATCGTGTAACGCAGATGCGGATTCTTCTCCCGGATGCGGAAGGCGGCGCCGATGCCGGAGAATCCGGCGCCGATGATCAATACGCCGCTGTATTCGAGCTCTTCGGCGCTCAACGGCATACCTCCGCTCGGGCCGACTAGGCGGACTGGGCCGCGTCTGTCGCCTGGCCGAACACCATCGACTCGTCAATGCGGTCGAAGCGGTGATCGATGACATCCAGCACATAGTTGTGCCGCACGTTCCACGGCCTGCGAGTGCCCGACTTCGGCAGCACGTGTGCGGCGCGCTGGACGTAGCCGGCGTTGATGTTCCACGCTGGCTTCTCCGGCATCGGCTTGTCGCCGAGGTGCGGGTAAGCATGCGTGTAGCCGTGAGAGTCCATGTACGCCAACAGCTTCGCGAACGCCCGCGCGGTCAGGTCGGCCCGCAACGTCCACGAAGCGTTGATATAGCCGACACACCAAGCCATGTTCGGGATGTCTTCGAGCATGTGCTCCTTGTAGACGAACCGATCCTGCGGCTTGACGTCCGCACCGTCGATGCTCACCGCGACGCCGCCAAGTGCCTGCAGCTGCAGGCCGGTGGCGGTGACGATCACGTCAGCGTCGACGTGCTGTCCGGACCTGAGCGCGATTCCGGTGGCGTCGACGTGATCGATCTGGTCGGTGACCACCTCGGCGCGCCCGTCGCTGACCGCGGTGTAGAGATCGTTGTCGAGGATCAGGCACAACCGCTGATCCCACGGGTCGTAGCGCGGCTTGAAGTGAACGTCGACCGGATACCCCTGCGGCAGATTGCGTTTCGCGCCGCTGCGGATCAGCCACTTGCTGAACCGGGGCGCCTTGCGCGCGATCACATAGGTCAGCACGGTGAACAAGGTGTTGTACCACCGGACCGCGGTGTTGGCGGCCCGCAGCGGCAGGACTTTCCGGATCGCCTGCACGACCGGGTGGATCCGCGGCATCGACAGCATGTAGGTCGGTGAGCGCTGCAGCATCGTGACGTGGCCGGCCTTCTCGGTCAGCGACGGAATCATGCTGACCGCGGTCGCACCGCTGCCGATCACCACCACCCGCTTGCCGGTGTAGTCCAGCGACTCCGGCCAGAGCTGCGGGTGCACGACGTCGCCACTGAACTGCTCGATGCCGGGAAACTCCGGCTTGTACGGCTCGTCGTAGTTGTAGTAGCCGGTGCCAAAGAACAGGAACCGGCCGCGGTACGTCTTTGGCGCACCGTCCTGCTCGGTCTGCACCGTCCAGGTGTCGGTCGTCGAATCCCAGTCGGCCGATAGAACACGGGTGTCGAACCGGATGTGCTCGTCAATGCCGTATTTGCGGGCGGTCTCGGTCAGGTATTGGCGGATGTATTGCCCGTCGGCAACGTTCTCGGGTCGCGTCCATGGTTCGTAGGGATAGCTGAGTGTGAAGATGTCGCTGTCGGACCGGATGCCCGGGTAACGGAACAGGTCCCATGTGCCCCCGATTCGCGCCCGCCGCTCCAGCACTGTGTAGGACAGCTGCGGATTCTTTTCGTGGATGCGATACGCGGCGCCGATTCCGGAGATGCCCGCACCGATGATCAGCACGTCGGAGTAGTCGGCCTGCTGAGCCATCTGACCTCCTTTGGTCCGGCTGGGTACCACGATAAAGCTCAGCCGTTGAGCGCGTCGATGATCTCGGCTAACGACTCAACACCGATCGGACCCGGCTGATACAGGCATATCCGGTCTGACACGCCGTCGACCCGTTCGCGGATATGCGTGGCGATTTCGGCAGGGCTGCCGCATGCGGCAATGGTGTGCAGGATGTCGTCGTCGATCAGCCGCCCCATCTCCTCCCAGCGGCCCTGCTTGGACAGCGTGTTGAGCTCAGGCTGCAGATCACCCCAGCCGTGCGTGGCGAGGACGGGACGGTAGGCCGGCGTCGACCCGTAGAACCCCAACAGCCTGCGCGCGGCCGCGTGGTCGGTGTCGTCGCTGCCCACCGACACGATGATCTCCGGAACGATGGCGAACTCGGCGGCGTCGCGTCCGGCGATGGCCAGGCCCTCACGCACCTCCGGCATGACCACGTCGTGCAGGAAGCGTTTGGACCCGAACGGCATGACCAGCAGGCCGTCCGCGATCTCGGCGGTGGCCCTGGTCAACCTCGGGCCGAGCGCGCCGAGATAGATCGGCGGCGCGCCGTACGGGTTCGGGCCGGGGTTGAACGCCGGCGTCATCAGCGTGTGCTGGAAGTACTCGCCGCGAAACTCGAGCCGCTCGCCGGAGTTCCACGTCGCGAAGATGGCCCGCAGCGCACCGACCATCTCGCGCATCCGCGCGACCGGGCGGTCGAAGTCCGCGCCGAAGCGTTTCTCGATCTGCGCGCGAACCTGCGTGCCAAGGCCCAGCGTAAAGCGTCCTTCCGTCAGCAGCTGCAGATCGTTGGCCTGATGTGCGACATGAATCGGGTTGCGAGGGAACGCGATTGCCACGTTTGTCATCAGATCCAGGCCGCCGACCGTCGCAGCCAGTGTCAGCGGCGTGAACGGATCGTGTTGC
>DATFCF010000490.1:0-2615 GCA_035253445.1 Mycobacterium sp. | reverse complement strand
CACAGCCGGTAACTCAGCGCGACGACAACCAGGAGCAGCACACCCACCAGCGCGGCCATGACGATCATGGACGCGCTCATCGGCGGCCCCGCTAGTCGATCTGGCCCAGGGCGCGAAGCCTCGCTCGGCCCTTGGCAGCAGTCTCAGGATCGTCGGACTCGGAGTCCCGCTTCGCTTCGTCGGCGTCGATCTCGGATTCGAGTTCGGCGGATTCAGCCAGGATGATCACGCCTTCGTCGGTCACCGACATGAAGCCACCGTCGACCGCGATGCGCAGGTCCTCTTCGCCTTCACGCTCGACCC
This sequence comes from Mycobacterium sp., assembly GCA_035253445.1. Lineage (GTDB taxonomy): Bacteria > Actinomycetota > Actinomycetes > Mycobacteriales > Mycobacteriaceae > Mycobacterium. Next base: position 2,312 of record DATFCF010000490.1, on the reverse strand, counting down.
GCACCATTGCGTCGTCAACAAGCTGAGCCACCAACGGGATGTGCCGCGGCAGGATTCCGATCTCGCCCGACGTGGTCCGCGTGAACAGGAATGTGGCCTTGCCAGACCAGATTTCCCGCTCAACCGCGACGATGTCGACGTCTAGTTCGGGCATCGCTACTCGCCCTTATCGGAGTCGTCGCCCTTGTTGTCGGCCTTGTCGGTCTGCGCAGGTGCGCCATCGCCGCCACCGTCGTCCATCTTGGCGCCCATGCTCTCGGCCTTCTTCTGCAGATCCTCAAGACCACCGATGAGGAAGAACGCCTGCTCGGGCAGGTGATCGAAGTCGCCCTTCGACAGCTTGTCGAACGCTTCGATGGTTTCCTTGAGCGGAACCGTCGAACCTGGCTGGCCGGTGAACTGCTCGGCGGCCATCATGTTCTGCGACAGGAACCGCTCGATGCGACGGGCCCGCTGCACCAACTGCTTGTCCTCTTCGGCCAGCTCGTCGATGCCGAGAATCGCGATGATGTCCTGAAGGTCCTTGTAGCGCTGCAGGATTCGGATGACTTCCTGCGCAACGCGGTAGTGCTCGTCGCCGACGACGCTGGGGTCGAGGATGGTCGAGCTGGATGCCAGCGGATCCACGGCAGGGAAGATGCCCTTGGAGAACACCGTACGGCTGAGCTCGGTGGTGGCGTCGAGGTGAGCGAACGTCGTGGCCGGAGCCGGGTCGGTGTAGTCGTCGGCGGGCACGTAGACGGCCTGCATCGAGGTGATGGAGTGGCCGCGCGTCGACGTGATGCGCTCCTGCAGCTCACCCATCTCGTCGGCCAGCGTCGGCTGGTACCCCACCGCGGAAGGCATGCGGCCCAACAGGGTTGACACCTCAGAACCTGCCTGCGTGAACCGGAAGATGTTGTCGATGAACAACAGCACGTCCTGGCCCTGCTCATCGCGGAAGAACTCCGCCATAGTCAGCGCCGACAGCGCCACACGCATACGCGTGCCGGGCGGCTCATCCATCTGGCCGAACACCAGCGCGGTGTCCTTGAGCACGTCGGCGTCGGCGAGCTCGACCCACAGGTCGTTGCCCTCGCGGGTGCGCTCCCCCACGCCGGCGAATACCGATGTGCCACCGAAGTTTCGGGCGATGCGGTTGATCATCTCCTGGATCAACACGGTCTTGCCGACGCCCGCACCGCCGAACAGTGCGATCTTGCCGCCGCGGACGTACGGCGTCAGCAGGTCGACGACCTTCAGGCCGGTCTCCAGCATCTCGGTGCGGGGTTCCAGCTGATCGAAGGCAGGCGGCTTGCGGTGGATCGACCAGCGGTCGAAGTCCTTGCCGTAGCCGGGCTCGTCCAGGCAGTGACCGAGCGCATTGAACACGTGGCCCTTGACGCCGTCACCGACCGGGACCGAGATCGAGCTGCCGGTGTCGGTCACCTCGACGCCGCGAACCAGCCCGTCGGTGGGCTGCATCGAGATGGTGCGCACGAGGTTGTCGCCGAGGTGCTGGGCGACCTCGAGTGTCAACGTCTTGGCGAGGTCCTTGTAGAGGATCTCGGCGTGCAGCGCGTTGAACAGTTCCGGCACGGAACCGCGGGGAAACTCGACGTCGACGACGGGGCCGGTGACACGTACGACGCGGCCGGCGGTCTCGGTGCTGGTCGCTTTTTCTGTTTTATCGATAGCAGCAGTCATTCGTCTCTTCTTCGCTTCCTAAGGGCTACTTCTTGGCGGCGTCCGCGAGCGCGTTAGCGCCACCGACGATTTCGCTGATTTCCTGGGTGATCTGAGATTGCCGTTCCCGGTTGGCCATCAGCGTCAGGTCCTTGATGAGATCGTCGGCGTTATCAGTTGCCGACTTCATGGCGCGTCGGCGCGATGCCGACTCTGAAGCCGCCGCCTCTAGCAGCGCGGCAAAAATGCGGGTGGAGACATAGCGGGGCAGCAGCGCGGAGAAAAGCGCGTCGGCGTCCGGCTCGAAGGAGAACAGCGTGTGCGGTCCGGTGTCCTCGTCGCTGTACTCCACCTCCATCGGCGCGATCCGGCGGGCGACCGCCGACTGCGACAGCATCGACTTGAACTCGGTGAACACGATGTGCAGCTCATCCACGCCGAGGATGTCGTCGGCTCCGGGATCGTCACCCTCGTCGTCGACACCCGCCATGAATGCGTCGACCAATGTCGACGCGATCTCCTGCGCGTTCTCATAGTCGGGGCGCTCAGAGAACCCGGTCCACGACTCCGTCACATCCCAGTTCCGAAAGCTGTAGTAGTTCAGCGCTTTCCGGCCTACCACGTAGAGGATGGGCTGCTTGCCCTCC
>DATFCF010000489.1:0-2568 GCA_035253445.1 Mycobacterium sp. | reverse complement strand
AGCGCGTTCGGCCATGCCGATCAGCCGCATCGCGTGATGGATGCGTCCCGGTCCCAGGCGTGCTTGCGCCATGGCGAATCCGCCGTGAAGTTCGCCGAGCAGATTCTCGCGTGGGATACGCACATTGTCGTAGACAACTTCCGCGTGGCCGCCGTGACCGCTGTCTGCATAACCGAACACGCTTGTGGATCGCAAGATTGTGATGCCTGGCGTGTCGAGCGGCACGACCACCATAGATTGCTGCTGGTGAGGCCCTCCTTCGGGATTGGACTTGCCCATCACGATCGCGACCTTGCAGCGCGGGCTCATCGCTCCGCTGGACCACCACTTGCGACCGTTGATGACGAACTCGTCGCCGTCCACATCGATCCTGGTCGAGATGTTGCGTGCATCCGACGACGCCACGTCGGGTTCTGTCATCCCGTACACCGATCGGATCTCACCGCGTAGCAGGGGCGGTAGCCACCGATCACGGACAGCGTCGGTTGCGAAGTGATGCAGAAGTTCCATGTTTCCGGTATCCGGAGCCGAGCAGTTCAGCGCTTCGGGCATCATCCACGGGCTACGTCCGGTGATTTCCGCAACCGGTGCGTATTCGAGATTCGTCAGTCCCTGTTCACCCGCAGGCAGGAACAAATTCCACAAGCCGCGTTCCTGTGCCAGCTTCTTGAGGTCGTCGATGACCGGCGGAGTATCCCACTGCGGGATCTCCTGCTTTTCCTGCTGGTATCGCGCTTCGGCGGGGATCACCTCCTCGTTGAGGAACTTCATTGCCACTGCTTGAAGCTCTTGCACCTTTGGTGAGTATGCGAATTCCATGGCTTCTCTCTTTCGTGACACCTGGCCTAGCGTGCGCTAAGCTATCGATCTATCTATCGAGTGTTAGGCAGTCCCTATCACACGTTAGGCTACGTCGGGGAGATGAAGCAAGCGACGATCGACAACGAGCAGGCATTGTGCAGCCGGCGCTCTCGATCATCCCGGCCAGCGTGCGTCCGCAGGGAGCGGCCGTGAGTCGAGCCACCGGATCCAGGCACCGAGCCAAGCAGTGCGCAGTTTCCGGGCCACCCCGAGTCGATACACATTCACTGTCTAGCAGGGAAACTGGCAAAAAGTACCGAGCCTTGCTCGACACTGTTGACTCCGAACAACCGAGATGAATTACCTAAGAGGGACTGCCCGGCCGGCGGCTGCCTCTCGTGAATAGGAGACTGAAATGGAGTATGAACCCGGACTGGACGAGTTGGCGCGCAAACGGCTCGAGTTCTCAATGCGAGAGCACGGCTTGATTCAACCGCAGGATCAGCTGGCGGTTTCCCTGATCAGCGGGGGACGTTCCAACATCACCTATGCTCTCGAAACGTCGACGAATGCGTGGGTGCTTCGCAGACCTCCGCTCGGGCACGTCCTGAGTACAGCGCACGACATGGAGCGGGAGTACCGTGTGCTGTTCGGTCTCGGCCAGGCAGATCAAACGGTTCCAGTTCCAGCCACCGCCTTCATGTGCAGGGATAAGCAAGTCATCGGCGCGTCTTTTTATGTGATGGAGCGGGTTTCGGGCAAGGTCCTCCGAACCTCCACCGAGGCTCTCGCACTTCCCGCAGAACAGCAGGTAAGCGTGGCCGACAGCCTCATCGATATCCTGGCGGCTCTGCACATGGTCGATCCCAATTCGGTGGGCCTCGGTGACTTCGGCCGCCCGGCCGGCTTCATGCAGCGTCAGGTTGCTCGCTGGACCCATCAACTGAACGACTCCCGCAGTCGCGACCTCAACGGTATCGAATTGCTGGCCGACAGTCTGCGCGACTCTGTTCCAGAGCAGCGCTACTCGTCGATCGTGCACGGTGACTACCGCCTCGATAACTGCCTGGTCCGCGACGGCGCGATCGCTGCAGTGCTCGATTGGGAAATGTCGACTCTGGGGGATCCTCTCTCCGACCTGGGTCTGTTCGAGGTCTACTACTCTGGCCTTGCCGGAATCGACAACCCGGTAGTACAGGCACTCGACGGACTCGGATCCTATCCGCCCGCCGACCGGTTAATCGACCGGTACGCCTCACGTACCGGTCACGACATTTCGCAACTCGACTGGTACGTGGCGTTTGCGTGGTTCAAGTTCGCTGTGATTCTGGAAGGCATTCACTACCGATCGACGCTGGGCGCCACCGTCGGTGAGGGTTTCGACGGGGTCGCCGAGTTGGTGCAGCCGTCGATCGACCGCGGCCGCGCAGCGTTAGCGGGTCGAGGCCGCCGATGATCTCGGCGTACATTGCGTCGGGGTCGAGACACAACAACAGCCGACGCCCGGTCTCGGGCGCCGATCAAATATCAAGCGAAGTGAGGCCAAAGATGTCGGACATCATGTCCTATCCGACCCGTGTATCAAACTCCGTCCCAGTAGATTTCGTCACAGGTCTGGAAGGCGTGGTCGCGTTCACCAGCGACATCGCCGAACCCGACAAGGACGGCGGCGCCCTGCGCTACCGCGGCGTCGACATCGAGGAACTCGTCTCCAAGCACGTCACGTTCGGCAACGTGTGGGCCCTGCTCGTCGACGGCCGCTTCGGC